>NZ_LWHG01000003.1 GCF_001625445.1 Haladaptatus sp. R4
CGAACCACCCGTACACCTCGGTGCTGCGCTGGGCGACGCCGGATTTGGGCATGGACATGTCGGTGACGGGCGACTTCCCGATGCGGAAAATCGACATTCCGGACCCGGTGAACCCGCCGAGCGGGTGTCGGTTCCACACGCGGTGTCCCGAGGCGCGTGAGGTGTGCACGCGTGAGACGCCAGAACCGATGGACGTCGGCGACGCGTCGGTCTGTGCCTGTTTCCGCGTCGAGGAGCACCACGAGTACTGGAACAGTCCGCCAATCGAAGAAATGGAAAATGACGATTCGGATGCCGACTCCGGATTGGAATCGACGAGCGAAGGCGTCGAGTCGGACTAACGCTGTTCCCCTCGCCGTCGAAAAAAGCCCGATTTTGTTTTACGCGCCGTCTTCGTCGACCGGCGGTTTCGGCGTGAGCGCACCCGACTCGACCAGCGACGAGAGCGGGTTGTCGTCGATTTCGAGCGGCAGGTCCACCCGACCGCGACTCCGGACCGACTCGTAGCCCGCGAACAGGACCTCCGCGGTGTTGAGCCCGATTCGGCCGCTGATGGTGGGTTCCCGTCCCGTTTCGAGCGAGTCGATGATTTCCGCGACTGCGCGGTCGTGGAACTTCGACCCGTACCGTCCTTCCTCCTTGCCCGTGGCGTGCATCGTCTCGCCATCGACGTCGATTTCGGCTCGGGTGCGTCGTGTTCGAGTTCGAGCATCGGGCCGTCGGCGGCGTCGATCCTGATGACGCCGTCGCTTCCGCGGAGGAGGAGCGCCGCGCCGACGAACTCCGATTCGGGTTCCGTGGACGCGAGGCCGTAGACGCCGTTCGTGTAGCGCCACTGTGCCCACATCTGGTTCTCCTGGTGGACGCCGAACCGAACGTCCTCGTCCCGGTAGTCGAGCCCTGCGATGACCCATTCGGCCGACCGGTCGCCGTTGAACATCCCGGCGAGGTCTACCGTGTGTGCGCCGGTGTCGTAGAAGTCGCCCCAGCCGATTTCGACGCGCTGAAGCTCGCCGATTTCGCCGTCGTCGAGCAGTCGTTTCGCCTCCGTGAACGGTCGTCCGAAGCGGCGCTGTCGGTTGAACGTGAGTTGGACGTCCCGCCGATAACACTCCTGTACCATTCGCTGTGCGTCGGCCCATTCGGTCGCCATGGGCTTCTCGCAGTGAATCGCCTCGACGCCGCGTTTGGCACACCCGACGACGATGTCCTCGTGTATCGCTGGCGGGACGGTGATGCTGACGATGTCCGGTTCCACGGCTTCCACCATCTCCTCGTACTCCTCGAACACGCCGTCCTCCGGGATATCGAACGTCTCGGCGAAGGCGGCGGCGTTCTCCGGGACGATGTCGGCACAGCCGACGAGGCGGCAGTCGTCGTCGTTTCGGTACGCTTCGGCGTGTCGATAGCCCATGGCGAATCCTTTGACCGTTGGATTGGCCGGGTCCGGTCCGGTTCCGATGATAGCGACAGTGTATTCACTCATTGAAACATCTAGCGTAACACAGAGCAGTGTCATAGTGATTTCCCCCTGATGCGGCGTCGGTTGCCCGATTTTCCGGGCTAAGAGTCGCAACTATCCTCTCGTTTTATGTACTTCCATTCGTCTATCGCTGGTATGGAACGTGGTGTAGTAGCCATCGATACGACGGACACGCACAGGGACCTCCTCCGCGAAGCGGGAACGTACGCCGCCGCGAGCGACGCCGAACTGGTCGTTCTGGCGTTTCTGGACGAGTCGGAGTACGAAGCCGACGTCGAAACGCTCGAATCCGTCGGGGAAGTCGAGAACGTGAACTACGATACCGGGGCCGTGACGGAGGCGGCGGCGAACGAAGCCACCGAGTTCGCGTCCGAAGTTCTCGACGGTATGGACGTCGATTTCAGTACCGTCATCGCCGTCGTCGATGACAAGGAGCGTGGAACCCGCGTCATCGAAGCCGGGGAGAAGTACGATTGCGACCACGCCTTCGTCGTCGGGAAATCCCGGTCTCCGACCGGAAAGGCGCTGTTCGGCGACTTCGCCCAGCAGGTCGTCCTCAACTTCGACGGCTACGTGACGCTCACGATGGGATAGTCGGTCCGAAAACAGAACGGTCTCGGTCAGAACTTTTGCAGCACGTCGCCGCCGTGGGTGAGCGACGCCATCGCGTCCTCGGGTTCGTCGTGTTCGTAAATCGCCCACTCGACGCCCGCTTCGTCGACCGCCCTCGCACAGGCGTCCACGTCGAGAACCCCGTCACCGACTTCCGTCGGCGACCGCGACTCGTCGGCGTCCGAGACGTGCACGAGCGGAATCCGGTCGCCCCATCGTTCGAGGAAGCCGGTCGGGTCGACACCCGCTGCCGACGCCCAACCGAGGTCCACTTCGAGCGCGAGCGAGTCCCCGGACGATTCGGCGAACCGTTCGAACGCCGGACGGCCGTTGACCTCCTCGAACTCGTGGTCGTGGTTGTGGTACCCCAGTTCGACGCCGTGGTCGGCGACTCGGTCCGCGAGCGACGTGAGTCGATCCGCGGACGCGTCGATGGCGTCCTCGCTCTCGAAATGTTCGGGGTCGAGCCACGGAACGACGAGTCGGTCACAATCGAGCGAATCGTAGAATTCGACCGTCCCTTCGAGGTCGTCCTCCAGTTCCTCGATACCGACGTGTGCGGCGACCGATTCCATTCCCGCACCGTCGAGGGCGTCCACGACGGCGTCGGTGTCGGCGTCGCCGATCCGGTTCGCGTATTCGACGCCCTCGAATCCGGCGTCTCCGGCGCTGGTGATCAGTTCGGGGAGCGGTTCATCGACTGCTCGTAACGAGTACAACTGCACGGCTGGTCGGGCCATGTTCGTACCCGACGAAGAGGAGGGTAAAAACGGTTACTTTCGCGGAACCTCAGTTCGAAACGGCATCGGGGGCATCACTCGTCGTGTGACGTCCGCCTACTTTTCGACCGGGGTAAGCCAAAGCTGAATACCGTCGCCTGCGGAGCCACGAGCATGCGCAACGACATCACGCTCGATATCGGGGTGGTCGGCCTCGGGACGCACGGTCTGAACCGCGCCCAGACCCTCGTCGATTTCGACCAGCGGGTGTACGGTTCCGACACGAGTTCGGAGGCGCGACGTCGGTTCGAGCGCCGGTTCGACGGCGCTCATTTCGAGAGTCCCACGGAACTGTTCGAGGAGGATTTGGACGCGATCGTCATCACGACGCCGAACAAGTTCCACGAACCCGTGGCGACGACGGCGATGGAGCGGGGGATCGACGTGTTCACGGAAAAGCCGCTCGCCCATACCCTGAAGAGCGCGGAACGTATCGCGGCAACCGCCGAGGAGACGGGACAAACCTGCATGGTCGGCTTCCAGAGCCGGTTTCTGAACGTCTGTAAGATCCTCAAATGGTACATCGAGAGGGGATTTTTCGGCGAAATCACACACGTTCAGGCGGCGTACATGCGTCGCCGTGGCGTCCCCGGCCGGGGTCGTGGTACACGTCGAAGGAACTCGCGGGCGGCGGTGCGCTCATCGACATCGGAATCCACGTGATGGACCTGCTGTTTTACTTCCTCGACGAACCGGACATCGTCGACGTGAAATCCGCGACGCGATGCGATTTCGGGAACCGGGACTCCTACGCCTACCTCAAGATGTGGGGAGAGGACGACGATGCGAACATGTTCGACGTCGAGGATTCGGCGTCGGCGTTTCTGGAGTTCGACGGCGGGCGAACGGCGACGATGGAAACCGCGTGGGCGGTCAACGCCGATTCGGTCCACTCCTACCGGATTCACGGGACCGAGGCCGGTGCGCTGTTGGACATCACGGACATTCGGGACACCGACGCGGACGTCTCCCAGATGCTCAAATTCTTCGAGACCCGGAGCGGCGGCGTGGACCACTACCTCGATACGTCCGTCACCGCGAACCACAACGACCCGTATCGCGAGCAGATACGGGCGTTCATCGACGCCGTCGCACACGACGAACCGCCGACCACCAACACCGTCGAGCAGGCGCTCGCCGTCCAGCGTCTCGTAAACAGAATCTACGCCGACAACGACCGATAAACCCGAGGCGACGAAGGGGTTTTGATAACATCAAACGATTGGGGCAGATTCTTATGGTTTCGCGACCCACGTCGGCCCATGGCACGAGACGGGAACGGGAGCAAGACCATCAAATCGGTCGGCAACGCGTTTCGGGTGTTGGACGCGCTGGACGAACACGAGCGGATGGGTGTGACGGCCCTCGCCGACGAAGTCGGACTCTCGAAGGGAACGGTGCACCACTATCTTGCGACGCTTCTCGAACACGATTTCGTGGAGCGGGCGGACGGCGAGTACCAACTCGGACTTCGTCCGCTCACGTACGGTGGTGCGGTACGGGAGCGCGAGACGGTCTTCCAAATCGGCAAGGAGAGCGTCGACAGGCTCGCGAAGACGACCGGCGAAACCGCTCGACTCGTGGTCGAGCGACACGGGTACGGGATCACGCTGTATCAGTCCACCCGCCACGACCGCGCGGACATCAACACTCATCTCGGAACGCAGGAGGACCTTCACAGCACGGCGGCCGGAAAGGCGATGCTCGCGGCGATGGACGGAACGAGAATCGACGAGGTTCTCGACTGGGGAGCGTTGCACCGATACACCGACGGGACCATCGTCGAGGAGTCGTCGCTTCGCGCGGAACTCGACGACATTCGGTCGCGCGGCATCGCCTTCGACGACGAGGAGCAGTTCGAGGGCGTCCGATGCGTCGCCACCGCGCTCGTGACGGAAACGGACGAACTCCTCGGCGCGATCAGCGTGAGCGGTCCCGTCGAGCGTATCGACGACGACACGTTCCGCAGGGAGATTCCACAGGAGATCCGAAACGTAGCTGGCGTCATCGAAGTCAACACGGCGTATCTCGATTGGATGGAGTAGTCGCTGCTCGTCTCCGGCATCCACATTCACGTCAAAATCGAACACGTTTCTTTTTCGCGGATACTCGTCCCTCCGTGAGGGAGACTATGGTAACACGACGTGATCACGGAATGGTTTATGTGCTTTCGCTGAGGACCATTGATTATGAGTCTCTAGTTTATCCAAATTGGAGAACCATCGCCGCGGATTGGAACGACTTCCGCGTTTTTACCCATCGTCGAACCGTGTTACTGACACTCATTTCTCAACATTATTCAAAAATTTTCTTTATAGAACACTGATAACATAAGGGCGCATGGTTGCACGAAAGTCCCTGCTTGCAGTTGGTCTCCTCACCCTCGTCGTTGCCGTCTCGTTCGGCAGCTACGCCAGCGTTGGGAACCAAGTCTCTGCAAAGGAGGATACGACACCATCGGAAGCGACGATCGAACAGCACGCCCTCGGCAACAACACGACCGTCGATAGCGTCTCCGGGACGGTCACGATCACGACGGACGGGCCGGACGGGAATCAGACCGTCGAAGCCGACATCTGGCAGCGAACGCCGAACGACGTCCGCTACGAGTACACGGACGGTCCGCAGGCCGGAACCGTGATGGTCTCGAACGGTTCGGACCTGTGGATGTACAACGACACCACGAACACCGCACGACACCTGCGTCTCGACGGCGAGAACGCCGGACTCATCCAAAACATGAGCAAAGCCCTCCAGGGGATTTCGGACGGGTTCGAGGCGAACTACCAGGGAACCGCGACGGTCTCCGGCCACGAGACGTACGTCGTCTCGCTCCAGCCGAAAAACGAATCGATGCAGAATATGATGGGTAACGCGACGGTGTGGCTCGACCAGAAGAACTGGTTCCCGGTCAAAGAGCGCATCACGACGAACGTTGGCAACGAGTCCACGACGACGACGATGACGTACTCCAACCTGACGTACAACGCGTCGATTCCGGACGACCGGTTCACGTTCACGCCGCCGGAGGACGCACACGTCATCGACGTCACCCTCCCGCAGACCACGACGTACTCGTCGGTCGATGCGGCACAGAAAGCGGTGGACTACACCATCCGTGAACCGTCGTCGGTCCCCGACGGCTACTCGCTCGAAAACGTGACGGTGACGACCTCGAACGGAAACGGCTCCGTGTCCCTGGAGTACACGAACGGTTCGGATACGTTGACCGTCTCCCAGACGCCCGCGACCCGCACGGTTGACGGCGACGAGGCCGTCTCGATTGCCGGGCACGACGGAAGCTACTCCAGCGTCGGCGACCGAGGAGTCGTCCAGTGGTCCGACGGGGAACACGGCTACTCGGTCGTCGGGTCGTGCTCTCCGAGGAGGAACTCGTCGACTTCGCGGAATCGCTCTACTGCTAACTACCCGATAGCCGCCGCGGTTACGACGGCTCGATTTTTTCACTGGCTTCGTGAAGTCCGAGAGTGCGCTCGTGATTTCCGAATCGACTTCCCGAATCGACTTTCGTATCGAAACGCTCTCCGCGGTTCGTCTCGAACGCTTCGCTAGCAAGAATGAAACGCCTCCAAGCTATTCGAGACTCCCCGATGACGGCCGTCATCTTCGCCAGTACGCTCGTCGCCGTCATGGGTGTCTCCCTGATAAGTCCCGCCCTCCCCGCGGTCCAGGAAGCGTGGGGTATCTCCGAAACGCAAGCGAGTCTGTTGCTCTCCGCGTTCACGCTTCCCGGCGTCGTTCTCACGGTTCCGATCGGACTGCTCGCCGACCGAATCGGTCGCAAACGTATCCTCCCTCTCGCTCATCGTCTTCGGCCTGAGCGGGTCCGCGGTCGTCCTGTTCAAGGGCCACTTCACCGCTATCCTCCTCCTCCGCGCGATACAGGGCGCGGCCAGCAGCGCGATAGCGACCATGACGGTCACGCTCATCGGCGACTGCTTCGCCGGGGAGAAACGACGCACGCTCATCGGGATGAACGCCGCAATCCTCGCGGTCGGTGCAGCGGGGTACCCGCTCCTCGGCGGGGCGCTCGCGACGCTCTCGTGGACGGCTCCGTTCCTCTGTTTCCTGCTCGGGGTCGTCGTCGCGCCGTTCGGCCTCGCGTTCCTCGAAGAACCGCCCCGTCACGACGCGAACTCCGGCGGGACGATTCGAGAGTTCGTCACCGGGCCGACCTCCATGCGTCCGTTCGCCGTGCTGTACGTCGCCATCTTCGGCATCTTCGTGCTCCTGTACGGTGCCCAACTCACCGTCGTTCCGTTCATCCTCGACGGCTCGTACGGACTCTCGTCGGGCGGAATCGGGTTACTGCTCGGCCTCCCGGCGGTGGCGATGGGGACCACGGCGATGCAGGGGGACCGGCTGTTGGGGTGGCTCTCCAGTTTCCAATCCATCGCGCTCGGGTTCACGAGTTACGGCGTCGGCCTCGTCCTCCTCGCCCTCACCGACTCGCTCGCGGTCGTCGCCGTGGCGCTACTGCTGTTCGGCCTCGGACAGGGCCTCGCCGAACCCATCACCGACACGGCGCTCAACGAACTCGCGCCGGACGAGTTCCGCGGCAGTATCATGAGCGTCCGGACCACCGTTCTCCGACTCGGGACGACCGTCGGCCCGCCGCTCTGTGTCGGTCTTTCGGCCGTCTTCGACTACGGGGAAACGCTCCTCGTCTGCGGTATCGCCGCGTTGGGCATCGGCCTCGGATGGCTGTTGCTCCGGAGCACGCGAACCGAACGAGCGGTGGTTTCCGATTGAAAAGGTGCTTCAGAACGGGTACCAGTCGGGTGCCGGGGCTTCCTCGCGCTGTCGGCGGAGCGACGGCACCGGTCGCACGACACCGAATAGGAACCGATTGACCCCCGTTCCGGCACCCATTCCGATCATCACGAACGGGAGAACGGCGATGGGAATCGTTCGAGTCACGATGAGCGCCATCGCGAGGAGTCCGATGGCCACCAACGCCCGGAGACCGGCGCGGCTTCTGTCCGCTGCGAACGTCAGGACGAACGTGACGAACACCGCGACGATACCGACCCACCATCGTTCGACCGCAGCGAAACCAACCCCTACCATCGATACGCCAACCGTAATGCTCGACAGTGCGGACAATAGCCCGAACGCGACGATTTTACGATTACTTTCGCCCATTTCGTATAACTATTCTACCACGAAGGCATAACTATTGTGCGCGTCAACAGCCACGACGTCGCTCATGGGACGACTGGCAGTCGAGAAGGAATCGCCCGCTACTCGACCGTGACGCTCTTTGCGAGGTTTCGCGGTTTGTCGATATCGCGGCCGAGGAGTCGTGCCGTGTGATACGCGAGTAGTTGATACTGGACGTTGACGAGTATCGGCGCGAGCGTCGGATTCGTCGTCGGGACGGACAGTATCTCGTCGGCGACCTCCTCGACGGACGATTGGCCATCGGTGACGACGACGAGTGGCGCATCGCGCGCCTTTACCTCCTCCGCGTTCGAGACGGTTTTCCGGGCGATTTCGTCGTCCCCGACGATCGAGACGAACACCGGCGTTTCCTCCGTCACCAGCGCGAGCGGACCGTGTTTGAGTTCACCCGCCGCGAACCCTTCCGCGTGTTCGTAGGTTATCTCCTTCATCTTGAGCGCGCCTTCCAACGCGACGGGGTACTGCATCCCTCGCCCGATGAAGAAGTTGCCGGAACTGTCCACGAACCGACGCGCAACCGCCTCGGCGTTGCTCGTATCGAGTACTGTTTGTACTCGTTCGGGCAATTCGGTCAGCGCCGAAACGAGTCGTCGCGTTTCGTCGCGCGACGACTCGTCCGCCGATAGCTGAAGGACGAACAGTACGAGTGTAACGAGTTGGCTCGCGAACGTCTTGGTCGCAGCGACGCTGATTTCGGGCCCCGACCGGATGTACAGCGCATCGTCGCATTCCCGTGTCGCGGTGCTCCCGATGACGTTCGTCAGCGCCAGCGTGTGCGCATCGCGTTCGTTGGCGACCCGAAGCGCCGAGAGGGTGTCCGCCGTCTCGCCGCTCTGGGTGACGCCGACGACGAGCGTTCCGTCCCGAATCGGTGGCGGGGACATCGCGTACTCGCTCGCCAGAAAGGTCTGTGCCGGAATCCCACGCTCGCACAACAGGTTCGCGCCGTAGAGCGCCGCGTGATAGCTGGTTCCACAGGCGACGAGGTGGACGGAATCCACGGATCGGTAATCGGCGGCAGCGTCTAGCGAGACGAACTCCCCGGCGAATCGGTCACGCAGACACTCGCGGAGCGCGCTCGACTGTTCGTAAATCTCTTTTATCATGTAGTGGTCGTGGTTACCTTTGGCCATCGCTTCCGCGTCCCACTCGATCGTCGTCCCCGTCTTCGACTGTGGGGTTCCGCTTCTATCGACGATGGTGTATCCGTCCTCCGAGAGATAGGCGAACTCTCCGTCGTGGAGATGAACGACGGTGTCGGTTCGCTCGACCAGCGCGGTCACGTCGCTCGCGATGTACACCCCGTCGCCGACGCCGAGGACGAGCGACGAATCCTTCCGCGTCGCCATCACTTCGTCACACGACTCGAACACCGCTGCGATGGCGTAGCTCCCCTCCAGTTTTTCGACCGCGAGTCGAAACGCCTCCTTCGGTGTCGCCCCTCTATCGAGATAGTTGCCGATGAGGTGCGGAATGACTTCAGTGTCAGTCTCGCTCTCGAATTCGTGGCCCAACCCGTGCAGTTCGTCGCGCAGGGAATGATTGTTTTCGATGATGCCGTTGTGGACGACCGCAACCCTGTTCTCACAGTCCGTATGCGGATGTGCGTTCTCGTCCGACGGCTTGCCGTGCGTGCTCCAGCGGGTATGGCCGATTCCAACGGTCCCACCGATGTTTTCTTCGTCTCGAACCGCTCCGACCAGTTCGTCCAGTTCCCCTTCACGCTTGAGAACGTGAATCCGGGAGTTGCTGACGGCCACCCCTGCCGAATCGTAACCACGATATTCCAACTTCGCCAACCCGTTCAGCAGTGTCGGAACGAGATCCGTTCCGCCCGTACACCCGATGATACCACACATGAGAAATTATTCTCCGGTGCTCCCGGAGCAGTTGGTCGCTCCAGAACTCTCGGAGCAGTTGGTCGTTCCGCGTGCCGTTCTCTTGGTCCCCCACACGTTTTTGCTTCGTTTTCTACGCTCCCCATTTCGAGTACTGCCATGGGTTACGACCCCGCTTTCGATCAATAGCGCTGACATAATTCTCACGCATCTGCTATGATACCACCTATATTTGTTATTTAGGATCTTACTGGGTGCTAATCCAGATTTTTTGCTAGTATTCCAAAAGAATCTCAGGTACTCCAACAACAACTAGTGACGATGACAGACACGCTATCGACGGATGAGTAAGCGGCCGGTTGGTGCTGTGAGTGCCCCTGTTGGATCAGGAAAAACTCACGGAATCGAAGTAGACCGCTCCTATCGACATTATTCGGTATCAAACTGATCCAGTTCGAACCGTTATCATGTCTTTGAAAATAAGTTACTGGATGGAAATCATCACTTACAACTAGTTTAAATGTCTCCATTTATGGTAGTGGTGTACTACTCTACTATTCCTATAAATCTATACTAACCCGAGAATATTCTACCAAGACAAGAGTCAGACCGGGACCGGACGGAGCGAATTCATCATCCGTTGACCCGTCACGACAGCCGATAGATTTGTAACGAACATCGTCGCATGCCCAGTGATGACCGGAGCGTTGCACTCGTTCGTGGGACGCGGGGGGAGCCACTGTGCCCGACCGGGGTAAAATCGAACAGCGTCGGCGAACCGAGGACGACGGTGACGCGGTCAGCGCCATTTCGTTCGCCGACCGTTCTCGTCCTCGCCCTGGCGACGCTCGTCCTCGTCACGATTGCCGTCGGCAGCGTCACATCGACGACCGATTTCGGTGCGTACAATCCCACGTGGACGGTACCTCCACCCTCAGAGGGTGGATAACCGATGCGGGCGGCGGTCCGAATGTCGTGCTCGATTCGGCGACGTACCGCACGCTCCCTGCGAACCGGACGGTGGTGTTCGTCGTCGCACCCCGTTCGTCGAAATCGAGCGCGTCCCTACGGAACTTCGTGCATCGCGGCGGCACCGTCGTCGTGATGGACGACCGTACGAACACGAGCAACGCGCTCCTCGCGTCGCTCGGCGCGCGCGCTCGATTCGACGGAAACGTCCTCCGTGACGAACGCCACAACTACCACTCACCAGCCATGCCAATCGCAACCAACGTCTCGAACGGTCCGCTCACGCGGAACGTCCATCGACTGACCCTCAACTACGGAACCGCCGTCAGACCGCACGGAGCGACCCCGCTCGTCTCCACCTCGGACTTCGCCTATCGGGATTCCAACGACAACGGTACGCTCGACTCGGACGAAAGCCTCGACAGCTATCCCGTGGTGACCGCCGAAAACGTCAGCAAGGGTCGCGTCGTCGTCGTCGGCGACCCGAGCGTGGCCATCAACTCGATGCTATCCCGTCCCGGAAACGAGCGGTTCGTTCGCGGCCTCATCGCCGCACACGACCGCGCCGTCTTCGATTACACGCACGTCGAGGGACCGCCGCCGTTCGCGCTCGCGCTCATCGTCGTCCGCCGCTCGCTCGCCGCCCAACTCGCGCTCGTCGGCGTGCTCGTGCTCGTGGCACTCGGAATCCGTCACCCTGAGACGGTTTCGCCCGCCGTTCGCCGACTGTCCGAACGATTCGGCGTGGACTCCGAGGAACCCACACATCCGACCCTCGACACCGACGAACTCGTCGTCGCCATCGAGAAACGGTACCCCTCGTGGTCCCACGAACGCATCGAGCGCCTCGTCGCCGATATCCAAGCCGCGCGGGAGGGAGGTGACGCCGATGACTGACGCCGAAGCCCTGTACGAGTCCATCCGGACTGAAATCGCCCGCGTGCTCATCGGCAAGGAAACCCTCGTGGAGCATCTCACGATTTCGCTGTTGACCGACGGACACGTCCTGCTCGAAGGTGTCCCCGGTATCGCAAAGACGACGGTCGCGAACCTCTTTGCAGGCGCGACGGCCTCTCGCACAACCGAATTCAGATGACTCCCGATCTGCTCCCGGCCGACATCACCGGGACACACGTCTACCGCGAGAACACCGGCGAGTTCACGCTTCAGGAGGGATCCATCTTCGCCAACCTCGTCGTCGCCGACGAGATCAATCGCGCGACGCCGAAGACCCAAAGCGCCTTCCTCGAAGCGATGGAGGAGGACAACGTGAGCATCAACGGGGAGACGCTCTCGCTGCCCGACCCGTTCATGGTCATCGCCACGCAGAACCCAATCGACATGGAGGGGACCTATCAACTGCCGGAAGCCCAGCGCGACCGTTTCCAGCAGAAAATCGTGGTCGAACTCCCGTCCGGGGCCGAAGAGCGCGAACTGCTCGATAGGATCGACGTGAACCCGAACCTGGGTCCGGACGACGTCGAACAGGTCGTGACGACCGACGCCATCGACGAGGCGCGCCAGCAGGTCACGACGGTCCACGTCGCACCCGAGATAAAGGAGTACATCCAGCGACTGGTGGAGGCGGTTCGCGCCCACGAGGCGGTCGAATACGGTGGCTCGCCCCGTGCCTCCATCGCGTTCCTTCAGACCGCGAAGGCGCGGGCGGCGATTCACGGTCGTTCCTACGTGGTTCCCGACGACGTGAAGTTCCACCTCCGTCCGGTACTCGTCCACCGACTCGTGCTCGACGCCGATGCGGCGCTGAGCGACACGACCGTGGAGGACGTGCTCGTGGCCATCGAAACCGCGACGAATCCACCCGGCAGTACGACGGACGAATTCGCGGCGACGGCCGACGGCGGTCACCGCGAGGACGAGGACAAAGACGACTTCGAGTGACCTATTCGCCCCACCGATAGTCGATGACCGCGGTCGGCGCGGTCGGACGGTTCGATGCTCTCGACGCGAACCGGTTCGTCCATCGCGGCCGCCAGTCCGACCGCGAACACGGAGACGACCGGATGGTCGAATCGGTCGAGGGAACCGTACGCGTAGTCCGACACGCCGACGGTCAGGCGATTTTCGTCGGCGACGACCGTGGCCGATGCCGCTTCCACGACGTCGAGGGCTTCGGCCGCGTCCGACAGACTCCCGGCGAGGTCCTCCGGCGTCTCGCCGAACCCGTCGGGCATCGATTCCCGAACCGAATCGAGGAGCGACATCCCCGTCGGGGAGAGCGCGACGCCGTGGCCGTCCGTCCCGTTCGAAATCACGAGGAGCGAGGAGGAATCCGGGAGCGACGGGCCGTCATCGTTCGCCGTGACGAACAACACGACCGATGGCGTTCCCGAGGCGTCCGTCGGAACGTACCGGCTGGATTTCATACCGAGTTCGGACGCGAGCGCCGATTCGTTTTCGGCCAACGCGTCGTAGACGGCTTCGCTGGCGCTCACGGGGAGCACTCGCGTCGGCTCCAGCGAGTAGACCAGCGTCGCGGTAAACAGCCCCGTTGCGCCGAGCACGAGTAGGACCGTCCGCACTGACGGCAGGAGTGCCGCGCCACCGAGGGCGACGAGACCGACGGCGGCGAGACCGAGCGCCGCGTTTCGGTTTCTGACGTGGCGGACGCGTGCGTACTCGTGACGCAGGTTTTCGTTCTCCTCGCGGAGGATTTCTACTTCGGCTTTCAGTCGAAACCGGTCGTCCGTTTCGGACGAAGGGTCGGACTCCTTCGGTTCGGATTCCGTGCGTCGTGACGTCTCGCTCATCGGAACGCACCTCCGACGACACCACGCCCGTACTGGGTTGCGATCATCGCTATCGCGCCCGTCACGAACACGAGCACTGCGACGACCACGAGCATCCCGAATTCGAGCAGTCCGAGCCACGTCAAGGCGAGACAGCACGCCACGAGCGACACGACCGCCAGTCGTTCCCGACTCCTCGACGCCTGTATCGACGGCGACAGCAGAACGACCGCCAATCCGAACTCGGCGACGAGAGCCGTCCACCCGAGCGCGTGTGGCGGAAAGAGGGCGACGACGGCGGCCTGTCCGCGTCGAACGCGTACACTGCGGGGAGGAATGCCCAGAGAGCGAACAGCGTGAGACCGGCGAGCAATCCGAGTCCCCGCTGGGCGAACACCAGCGCACCCGCCGTCACGACGACACCGACGCCGCCCAACGGCGTTCTGACCGTGGATTCGAGCATCAGACGCGCACCTCCCGTTCGGAGGAGAGGACGGTTTCGATACGGTCCCCCGGACCGACCTCGAACGCCGAAACGCGCGGATATGCCCCTATCTTCCGCCGGAATCGCTCGAACGAGACGTACTTCCCGTACGTCTCGTCTATCTCCGCGAGCCCTTTCGGATCGAACAACGCGTGCGGCGCGAGAAATGCCCGTGTTCCGGCGGTGTGGCCGCTCGCGTAACGAACGCAGTTTTCCACCTCGGACCGATGGGCGTCCGACGTGAGCAGGGCGACGTGAACGTTTTCCGTATGGCGGTCGAGTCGAGTTCGAACCGCGGCGTCCAGCGGGTCGGCCGCTGCCACACTTGCGGTCGCCCCCGCGCTCGCCGGATTCGAGAGGAACGGCCGGATTCGCGCCGCGAACCGTGAATCGTCCGTTTGGAGGTTCGCGCGCCGGTTTCGCCTCGCCGATGAGACGAATCCGGCGTTCGGGTGGGTGAATTCGCCGTTTTCCTCCACCGACAGCGAATACAGCGTCTCACGGATCGAAGCGTAGTGTGTCGGCGTCGAGCGGAACGGGTGCCGGACGGTCACGCCGTCGCGCCCGACAGCGTACAGCGCCATCGCGTCGGAGCGCTCGCTGGCTTCCGAGACGAGCGTGAGCGCCACTTCACGGAGGTACGCGAACTGGGTCTCCCCCTCCCGTCCGTTTCCGACCGACGGGCGACAGTCGATGAAGACCGCGAGTCGGCGGTCGGCGGTCGTTCTCGTACTCGCGGACGTGCGGGTAGTCGAACCGCGCCGTCGCGTTCCAATCGACGCGGCGGAGGCTGTCGCCGGTCGTGTACTCGCGAATCTCGACCGTCGGCAGTCCGCTGGTGTTTCGTTTCGCGAACTGACTGCCGTACCGCGTCTGTGCTCGCTGTCCGCCTCGCCCGACGTGAACGTCGTCCGGGGTTCGCTGGGTGACGGTAACGCTCGGTTCGTCGCCGTTCTCACAGCGGGCGGTGAACAACCCGAGTCGGTCGTCGATGGTGAGTTTCGGCTTCTCGAACGCGACGGATCCGGCCGTCGGGAACTCGACGGAGTACGTCGTTTTTCCGCTGTTCTCGTCCGCATCGAGGACGACGGTTCGATTCGCCGCCGTCGTTCCACGCCCCGAGAGCGGCGGCCGTGATTCGACCGTCAGGTCGAGCGTCGAGGAATGCGGCCGCTCGACGGCCAGCGTTACCGTCAGCGCGCTTCCCGTGGGGAGTCGAGCGCGCGATATCGACTGTGAGACGGACGTTTCCGTCACGACTCGCCGGAGTTCCGAGGTGAACGTGGCGTACTGATACAGCAACCAGCACGCGACGCCGACCGTCCCGAAGACGAGCGCCGGTCGGTCGAGAAGTATCGCCAACGCCGAAAAGGAGAGTCCGAAGGTGACGACGGCCCAGTGACGACGAGTCGCATGCATCGGTGGGAAAAGCCGACGATGGCAGTTAACAGGAAGGGATCGTTTCGGCGGTAATCCCCCGTTTCGATCGGGTGGTGGTAGCCTGCCCCGCTTCCGGCGGGAATCGCCAGTTGACGGCTTCGTCCGACTGACCCCGCGACGGGATAGTTCGACCGTACTTCGCTCAACGGTCGGTCGGTTTTAACTCCCGATCCGGCTTACTCCGCGTCCAGTGTAGCGGTCGGATGGCTCGGTCCCCGCCGTCGAACCGTCGCCGCTGGTTGGCCGAATTGCCGCCGTTCGTTGGCCGAGCCGTCGCGGTAATTGGCCGCTGCCGCCGCAAACCGCTCGATATTCCATGACCAGTTCGAGAAACACGCTGTTCGTCGTGCTAGTCGCCACACTCCTCGTGGCGTCGGCCGTGGTCGGCACGGGACCGACCACGGCCCAGTCCGAACAGCGCGGCGGTTCTACCGTTTCCGCCGCGAACAGTTCGAATGCGAACGCGAACTCGACGAACGTCACCGTTCCGCGCCACGAAAACCCGAAGCGGGTTCGACAGAAGGGGAACTCCGAGGCGGTAAAACGGTGGCTCAGAGCGCGTCTGGCGCGGCGATTGGGCGGGAGCATGGTTCGGGTCAAGCGGGGGCAGTACGAGAAGGCACGCGGCATCGTCGGCGACCGGTTCTCGAAGCAACTCGGACAGTATGTCGAGGTTCAGCAATCGACGCGCTCGAACGGGAGCGAAAACGATACCGACCAGTTCCGGCGCGGGGCGAAGAGCCAACGCGAATTCATCGGCGCGGTTCGGGAGTATCGGAAGACCTACCGTCAGTATCGGAAAGCACGAAAGAACGGCAACACCAAGCGTGCGCGACAGCGCGCGCGCAAACTCAATCAGTTGGCCGAACGGACGAATCAGTCCAGCGTGTCGCTGAAATCGACGTATCGGAACGTCTCGCGGACGACACCGGTCGATCTGAATCGGTCGTCGCGGCAGGTGACGGCTATCTCCCGTAACGTCAGTCGGACACAGGAACACGTCGAGGAGACGGTGTTCGAGCGGACGAAACTGGACGTCCACGCGGCATCGAAGACGGTCTCGTTTCTCGACCCGATGACGCTGACCGGCGTGCTGACGACCGAAAACGGGAGTGCCGTCTCGAACCGGAACGTCACGCTCGACGTCGGAAACCGAACGATCCACACCCGAACGAACGACGCCGGACGGTTCCGCGCAACGTATCGTCCGACGATGATTCCGCTCGACACGACGAAGATTCCGGTCGAGTACCGACCGTTGAACCAGTCCTCGTATCTCGGCGCGACCGACACCGTGAACGCCGAGATACGGCAGGTCGATTCGCGGGTACGACTGCGACGCATCCCGAATCGGACGGGATTCGGACAGTCGGTGACCGTCTCGGGCGTCGTCGGTGCGGGCGACAGGACGGCGGGGAACGTCCCGGTCGTCGTCAGTATCGGCAACCGGCGAATCGGCACCGCCACCACGGGACCCGGCGGGAGATTCAAATTCCAGACACGGCTTCCGTCGGCGGTTCCGTCCGGGAAACAGCGACTCCAGGCGACGGTCGCGCTCTCACATCGGGCGCTGTCGAGTTCGAACGCGTCCCGGAGCGTGTTCGTCGAGCGGACGAACACGTCGCTGTCGGTTCACGCGACGCGAAACGGCAGTCGCGTCGCGGTTCACGGCCGACTGCATGCCAACAACAGCACGGCGGGGAAGGGTCGCGTGGTTGCGCTCCGGGTGAACGGCAACCGCGTCGCGCACACGAAGACGAAACCGAACGGCAGTTACGAGACGACGATGCGTCTCCCGTCGTCGGTGAAACGAGACGACGACGCCACCGTCGTCGCGGTGTTCAACGCGAACGCGTCGAACCTCGACGGGGCACGGGCGAGTGCCCGAATCGAAGGAACGTCGAGTTCGGCCGGGTTGCTCGACTGGGTCTCACTGCCGTGGGTGGGAGCGGCGCTGCTGACGCTCGTCCTCCTGTTCGGAACCGTTCTGGTCCGGGAGCGATGGATGGGCGACGGTGGCAGAGACGATGACGGAGGAATCGGTTCCCGAAGCGGAGGACCGGGACGGGACGGACGAGGCGGACGTGGGTGACGAGACGGATACGGATGACGAACGAACCGTACAGGACGAACTCGACGCCGCACGGTCGCGCCTCGCGTCCGGCGAACACGAACCGGCGGTCGAGATGGGGTACGCAACGGTTCGGACGTCCCTCCTTCGTCGGTACGACCTCGACCCGTCGGCGACGCCGCGCGAGTTCCGACGGGAGGCGAGGGCGACCGTTTCCGACCGCGAATATCGAGTACTGGACGACCTGACTGCGTACTACGAGCGTGTCGTCTTCGCCTCGGAAACGGCTTCGGCGAACTCCGTTTCGGGGCTGCTCGACGACGTTGGCGATGTCGTTCCGCGCGAGCACGACGAGGATACCGACGATGACGAAACGGATACCGACGATGACGAAGGGGGGACGCAGAACGATGGACGAACAGGGGACTGACGGTTCGACGAACTACGACCGGTATCGGCCCCGTACCTAGCACGGTCGCAAGGACGCCCCGGTCGAGTATACCTCGATTGCGTGACGATCGATATCGAGAAACGAATTTCTGCGCTTCGTACTGTTCCATTTCGACGTTTCCGGATCCATTACGCCCGAAATGTTGAAGTCAAAAGGAATAGTGGACTGACATTCTGATGAGAGACTCGAACGATTACGTTGACCATCTCAGTGACATCGGGGACGGCATCGGGTGTACCGAGATCTGGGAGCATCTGAGTGACCGCCGGGCGGAGGCGGACGCGGAAGCAAACGAAGAGACGGACGAGACCGAGAAGGGAGTCGAGCGATGACGATTCTCGTCACCGGAGGCGACGGCTACATCGGGTGGCCGACGGCGCTCCGAATCGCCGACCGAACTGACGAGCGCGTCATCAGCGTCGACAACTGCGGGCGGCGTCGTTGGTCGAAGAGATCGGTAGCCAGAGCGCGGTTCCGATCGCGACCCCGGAGGAGCGCGTGGCCGCCGCGAGCGACCAGTTGGGGATCACGAACCTCTCGTTCGTCCGTGGCGACCTCGTGGACCGTTCGTTCGTGGACGAACTCCTGTCCATCCACGAACCCGAGACGGTCGTCCACGCGGCCGCACAGCCATCCGCACCCTACTCGCAGATCAACGGCGACCGGGCGAACTACACGCAGCACAACAACCTGCAATCGACGCGAAACCTCCTGTGGGGGTTGAAAGAACACGGGATGACCGACACCCACTTCATCGAGACGACGACGACCGGCGTCTACGGCGCGCCCGACTTCCCGATTCCGGAGGGGGGCGCGACGATGGAGAACGAGGGGGAGCGCGACGACGTTCCGTTCCCGGCGATGGCGGGGAGTTGGTACCACCTGACCAAATCGCACGACGCGGCCAACCTGCGGCTTGCGCACAAGCAGTTCGGGGTTCCGATCAGCGACGTTCGGACGGCCATCATCTACGGCACCGAAACCGAGGAGACGAAGGCGTCAGACGCGTTGAAGACGCGGTTCGACTTCGACTACTACTTCGGCACCGTCGTCCACCGCTTCTGTGCACAAGCGGCCGCGGGCTACCCGCTGACGGTGTACGGGAAGGGCGAGCAACGGAAACCGTTCGCCAGCCTCGAAGACACCGTGGAGGGACTCGCGCGCCTCGCGCTCGCCGACCCTGCCGACCGGGGCGACGATTTCGCGGTGTACAACCAAGTGACGCGAGCCATCAGCATCGTGGAAATCGCCGAAACCATCGATTCGGTCGCCGCGGAGTTCGACTTCGATACGTCCGTCGAACACTTCGAAAACCCGCGCGAGGAGGACGAAACGCACGCGATGGAGATCGAAAACGACCGCTATATGAGTCTCATTGGCGACCAGCGACAGACGTTCGAGGAGGGAGTTCGGGACGTGCTGGGGACGCTCGCTCGCCACAGCGACCGGATCGAATCGCACGAGGACCGCTTCGTCCCCGACGTGCTGTTGGGTGACGGGACGACGGAAGCGAACGCCGAATCGGACTCGGTCTCGGCCGAGTCGGACTGAATTACCGTTTGGACTGGATTACCGTTTTTATCGTTTCCCTGATTGCCCACGAGAGCCGACAGAGTTGTACGTGCCACCGTCGAGTGTCGTCCCGATGACGCTCGACCATCGACGGCAGTTCATCTACGGGCAACTCGGATTGATGCTCATCGCGGCGGCCTGTCTGTCGATTCTCGGGCTACTCGCGGTCGAGACGTTTTTCCTCGTCTCGTTCGTCGGCCTGTTGATGTTGCTGGAACTCACGTCACCCGCACACGTCCGGCCGCGGTGGCAGTTACGACTTCGCTGGATACTGCTCGCGGGACTGGTGGCGTTCGGGTACGTCGTCGCCGTGCACGTTCTGAACGCGTTTTAACGTTCGTTCGGCTATCAGTGATCCCCGTCGAGAATCGCCGTGTACCCCGCCATCATCGACTCGATATCGAACCCGTCGATCATGTACTCCCGAGCGATTCGTCCCCGCTCGGCGAGGTCGGTCCCGGCCAACGATTCGATACCGTCCGCGAGTGCGGTCGGGTCGTTCGGCCGAACGACCCGACGCCGCGAACCAGATCCGAGACGCCGCCCACGTCGGTGCTCACGACCGGCGTCTCGCACGCTTGTGCCTCCCGTATCACCGCCGGTGGTCCCTCCGCCGACCGCGAGGACGAACACGTCCGCCGCGATCAGGAACGGACGCACGTCGTCCTGGTAGCCCGCGAACGTGACGTTCCCCGCGATTCCCCGTTCCGCGACGAACCGCTCGTAGTCGCCTCGTTTCGTGCCGTCGCCGACGAGCGTGAGGTGGTAGGTTCGCCCCTCCCTCGCGTCCAGTTCGGCCACGGCTTCCAGCAGGTTATCGACGCCTTTCACCGGGTCGAGGCGACCGACGTAGACGAGTTCGACGACATCCTCGCGGTCGAAATCGGCCGGTTCCGTCGCGTCCGGCGAATAGTGATCGAGGTCGATTCCCGTCGGGATGACCGACGTCTTTCCCTCGGACGCGAACCGAACCAGTCCGTCGCGGACGTACTCACCCTGTCCGACGACGTGATCCGCGGCCGCGAACGTCAGTCGCCCGACCGAATGGGTGTACAGTTTCGCCACCCAGTCCACGAACCAATTTCCGTAGAACCACTTGACGCCGACGAGGTTGCTCACGACGACGGTGGTATCGACGCCGAATCGACGGCCAAGAAGCGCGCCAACCGAACAGACCGGGTAGAGATAATCGCCGATGACGAGTTCGTCCAGCGTCTGGAATATCCTCCTTCAGCAGGCGATAGAATCCCGGCGTCGGAAGGGTGTAGCGCAGTTCCGGGACGAACCGCGCCGGATAGTATTTCACCGTGATGTTTGGTCCCTCGGGCGGGTTTCCGCGACCCTTCTCCGGATGGTAGAACACCACGTCGTGTCCCGCCGCCGCCAACCGCGGCGCGAGCAGTTGCGGGTCCGGTCTGACCAGCACCGTCGGATTCAGCAGTCCGATCTTCATCTGTCTCCCTAATCGGCGTATCGATAGTCAAATAGGTTCGCTGAAAGTTTCACTGTCCGGATGAATCGAAAATGCTTGCGGTGGGTGCGTGTCGTGCCGAATTTTTCCGATCCGAACACGTCTCGAACCCACACGAATTCCCCGTGCGGGCCGATAGATTCGTAAGTGTCTCCGTCGCGTACTGAACGGACTGTCGATGAATCCTCGTTCCGCCGTTGCCCGTCACCCAGGAGACGTGCTCAAAGTCGTCGTCATCGTCGCGTGCTGGGTGCTGTTGGTCGGCGACGCTCGTGTCGTATTTCGGCGGCCGACTGTCACCGTACCTCCAAGCCGGTGTCGGAATCGTCGTTCTGTCGTTGGCCGCGTACGCGGTTTGGGCCCCGTCACGGCCGTCGTTCCCGGCGATCCGGCCCCTTCTCGCGGCGATAGTTGCTCTGGGCGTGTACTACCGCGCCTCCATCGTTTCGTTTCCCAGTAGCTACCTCGGGATGGACCCAGACAAGTTCGCCACGGTCATGGTCTCCCTGATGGAGACGGGGCGGGTTGCAGGGCTCGACTTTCAGTTCTACGGGAAAGCGCCCACGTTTCTGCTGTCGGGTGCGCTGACCGGGAAGATACTGGGCGTGGGGGACCTCCGAATTTTGGACGTGTACGCCTACGTCTTCGGGATTTTCTTCCCGCTCCTCGCCTACGTCATCGCGCGCCGACTGTGGACCGACCGCGCCGGAATCTACGCAGCGCTGTTGGTCACGGTCGGTGCGACTTCCGTCATGTACGCCGTGATCACTGGCACAGACGCTCGCCGTCGGGTTGTGGCTCCCGTTCCTCTACGTCCTCGGGCAGTATCTCCAGCACAAGCGCGGACGCGACCTCGCGCTGGCGTTCCTCTTCGCCGTCACGCTGGTGTACACGCACAAGATCACGACGCTCCTCGTCTTCGGAGCGGTCGTCGGCAGCGGCGCGCTCATCCTGCTCAAATCGGGTGATTGGCGGGACCGGCCGGTTCGTCGGGCGACGACGCCCTCGACCCTGTTCGTCCTCACGCTCCTCTCGGGCGTGCTCGTCCTCGTCCAACTCACCGTCATCACGGACTTCATCACGGGCGTCATCGGCCGACTGTTGTTGGCACTCCAAGTCGCGTCCGTGACGACGGTTCACGCCGTTCCGAAGGCGGCGAGACCGGTCGCGGCCGGGCCGCTGTACTTCCTGCTTCGTCGGGCGTACGGGCTGTCGTTGGTTCCCCTCGCCGGAATCGCTTGGCTCCTGCTGGCCCGCAAAGCGGAGTCGGACGACGAGTGGACGCTGCTGGCCGGTATCGCGGTCTGTATCGTACTCACCGGAGTCGGTTCCGTGAGCGTCTCCGCAGTGAACCCGTCACGGATGTACTTCTACGTGGAACTGTTGTTGTGCGTCCTCGTCTCGATAACCCTCCTCACGCGATACGCAACCGGGCGGCGACGACGAACGCTCGCGGCCGCCGTCCTCGTGTTGTTGCTGATGTCACAGCTCGTTTCGCCGCTGGTCGTCCCCGACAGTCCGCAGAGCGACCGACAGTATCTCACGGCCGAGGAGGTCGCCGCGAAGCGCTTCAGTTCGCACGTCCCCGCACAAATCGCCACCGATCAGTACTACGCACAGGAGACCGTGAACCTACGAAATCCGGGCGACCAACGGGTGTACGTGGCCGCGGACGAGAACTTGATGAACGACACGGCGTTTCCCGACAGGGACTACGTCGCCTACCGTGAGAAGGCTCGCGTGTATCGACTGTACGGCAAGATGAAAGGCAGGTGGTCGCTCACGTACGATCCCGAGGTCGGGTTGGACCGCCACCGCGACCGCGTGTATGCGAACGGCGGCGTCGTCATCTACGATTGAACGGGCGTCTCGGATAGAAATACGCCGTCGATACTTACGACCGACGTTCCACGGGTGCTCCGACCGTCTGTAGCTTTCCATCCATCCCGTCGAGCATCGCCAGCAGTTCCGTTTTCGAGAGCTCTCGCGCGTCCTCGGACGTGTACTCGCCCGCGAGCGAACGTCCCGCGTCATCGTCGGGCATCGATCCCTCGTTCGGGTAGAGGACGAAGCGGGTGTCCTCCTCGACCGCGTGTTTCACCTCGTCCTCCGAGACGAGTTTCTCGTGGTAGCGCTCGGTCGGCCCGGAACCGACGATTCTCGTCGGGATTTCCTCCGGTCGATGACCGAATTGGGTCGCGTACTTCTCCCGAAGCGCATCTGCCAACGTCCCCAGTTTGAACGCGGGCATCTTGCGGACGGCGACTTCGCCGCCGTCGGTCGCTCCGTAGGTTTCCACGACGAACTCGGCCGCGTCCTCCGGTCGCATGACGAACCGCGTCATTTCGGCGTCGGTGACGGTGATCGGTCCGCCCGCCCGAATCTGTTCGATGAACACCGGGACCACCGAGCCACGTGTCCCGAGCACGTTTCCGAACCGGACACAGCCGAATCGGGTGTCTCGACTGTTCTCGTTCGCTGCGACGGTCAGTCGTTCGGAGAGCAACTTCGTCGCGCCCATCGCCGAGACGGGGTTCGATGCCTTGTCCGTACTGACGGCGATGACGGCTTCCACATCCGTTTCCATCGCGGCGTGAACCACGTTCTCGGTTCCCTCTACGTTCGTCTTGACCGCCTGAAACGGGTCCCGTTCCACGATTCCGACGTGTTTGAGCGCCGCGGTGTGAAAGACGACGTCGATACCGTCCATCGCTTCCACCATCTCGTGGAACTCACGCACGTCCTTGTACGACGTTTTCAGTTGGCGTGGATACTGACGTCCGAGTTTCGTCTCCATCCAGTGGAGTCGTCCCTCGTCGTTGTCGATGACACGAACCAGTTCCGGGCCATCCTGCAACACCCGTCGAACCAGTGCCGAACCGATCGAACCACACCCACCGGTAATGAGCACTCGCTTGCTACTCAGTGTTGTCATATTTTCTCTCCCGATTGTCAAACCACTCACACTAACTTATCGGTTGTGCCCATGCCCGAGACCGCGTTCAGGCTCCGATTTATCTAATTACTACCGATCTGTTCTTGAAATATGTCTCTGTATCGAACATACAATTCCGTCTGCGAGTACTGCTGTTCGACGTGTCGTCTCGCCGTCGATCGAAGTTCCTCGGAATCGCTGGTGACGACGGACGTGATCGCTTCGGCGACTTCACCCGGTTCGTCCCGCGAGACGACGCTTCCGGCGGCGACGATTTCGCGTGCGCCGCCGACATCGGTGGTGACGACGGGCAGTCCACAGGCCTGTGCTTCCATCAATACCGTCGGAAACCCCTCCGAAACCGACGTGAGCACGAGCACGTCGGCCTCGCGGTAGTACTCCCGGACGTTCGACCGAAAGCCCTCGAATCGGACGACGTCGCTCAACTCCAACTCCTCCGCCAGCGTCTCGTATCGTTCGCGCTCCTCGCCGCCACCGACGATGGTGAGGTCGTAGTCGGTACCCGTCTCGTCCCGTAATCGCTTCACGCTTCGAAGGAGCAGCGGGATGTTTTTCACGGGGGCCAACCGTCCGACGAACAGCAGGTTTACCCGTTCGTCCGCGTGCGTTCGTCCACTCACCTTCGTTCGGTTGCGTCCACGTTCCCACCCCTGTTCGCTCGCCCATCCGCATCCTGTTCGTTCACGCCTGCTCGCCTGCCCGCATCCTCCCGTTCGCCCACGCTCGCTCGCTTCCGCTCGCGGCCGTCGGCCGCATCCTCGGTGGCCGTGAAATGGTCCACGTCGATGCCGTTCGGAATCACGGTGATCTTTTCGGCCGGTGCGAACCGCGTCAGTCCCGTTCGCATGTACTCGCCCGGGACGACGAGGTGGTCGCTGAGTGCGAACGTACACCGTCCGACGGTGTGGGTGTATATCGCCGCGATGGAATCGACGACGGACTGTCCGTACGACCAGCGAACACCGACGAGCACGTCCACGCTGACGATACAGGGAGTGCGGAGCAGGGCGGCGAAGAGTGTCGTGACGAGACACGGCAGGTAGATGTAGCTGGTCACGAACGCCACGTCGGCCCGGCCGATCAGCGAGAACAGTTGGGTGAAAAACGACGGCAACGGGATCGGATACCGGACGCCAGGAACGAACCACGCGTCGTAGAACACGTAGTCCGCGTCGTCCACCGTCTCCATCCTGTCCTCGGCTTCCTTCGGGATGACGACGGAGACCCGGTTGCGTCGTCGGCCAACTGCTGGGTCAGCATCTTCGTCTCCGGCCGCGGCGTCTTCGCCGGATTGACGAGCACGAATTCGTTTCCGCCGTCACTATCGCCGTCGATTTCACTACCGCCGTCCTCCCCCCACTGAACCATACCACGGACGACGACGGTTCGGTACAAAACGCTAGGGCGTCGGTACACGCTCGTTTCCGTTGGATTAGACGCTCACGTCCGAGTGGATAACGTAATTCGCGTAGACGTAGAGGAGCACGAGCGGCAAGTAGGCGGCGAAAATCCTGTTCGTGGACGACGACGCTCGCGGCCACCCCGGGTGGAACTCCCAACGCCACGAGTACCGTCGTCCCTGTCACCTCCGTGATTCCGATGCCGCCGATCGAGATGGGGAGCACGGTGACGGAGTACACCAGCGTCGGAATGAGCAGGTAGAGCAGCGGCGACAGTTCCAACCCCTGACTCGTGCTGATGACGCCGAACCGAATTCCCGAGAGCACGACGAACGACAGAAACAGCAACCCCGCCGACTTGACCTTGTTCGGCGAAAGGATGTCGTGTTGCATCTCGGCGGCCGACGACAACAGTTTCGGCGCGCGGTCGGAGATGAACGACGGGAGGTCGACCCACGCCAGCAGGAACACGCCGACGGGAATCGAGAGGTACGCCCCGGCGCTGACGAGCAAGACGAGGGCCAGTCCGCGTTCGAGGTACTGAACCAGCAGGAACAACCCGGCCAGTGCGACGAGGCCGTTTATCGCGGCGATCATCTGCAGTTGGACGCCCTTGATGACGAACGCCCGCCGTAGTTTGATTCCTGTGTACTTGTTCAGGATGAGCGGCGTCGTGGCGAGCGTCCCGAGTCGCGTCGGCAGAAACGAGTTGACGACGAAATCCACCGTATCGACCTTGAATATCGGTAGGAACCGTATCTTCTCGTACTCCTCGTACAGCAACTGCAACGACCGAGACGTGAGGAAGACGGGGAGCACGACGACCGGGACGAGCAACACGAGATAGATTGCTTTCATCTGGAACATCGTTTCGAAGGCCTGTTCGACGGGGAACTTCCACAGCAGGTACCCGAACGACCCGACGGACACCAGCACCTTCAGGACCGTGACGACGGCGCTCCACCGCGAATCCGTGTCGTCGGCGGATTCATCGGTATCCCTCTCCTCGTCGCGGTGCTCGTCGCTGTGTCTTCCCTCGTCGAGTTCTCTCGCGTCGGGTTCTTCCTCGTTCATGAATCACGTTCCTCCGGAAATCATCGGAGATACGACCCCACGAGCGTTCGGGCGATGCCGATGCCGTACCCGAGTTTCGGTTTCTTCGTCGTGCTCGCCTGCCGCCGTTCGACAGTCACCGGTACCTCCTCCAATCGAAACCCGTTTTTCCGTACTTCGACCAACAACTCTACCGCACAGAAGCGCTCTTCGACCCACGAAATCCGGTCGAGGGTATCGATGGTGACCGCCCGAAAGCCGTTGGTTGAGTCGGTGATGGAGGACTTCGTGAGGACGTTGATGAGCGTCGTGAACGCCCAGATGCCGCCGCGACGAACCGGCCCGTTTTCGGAGGAGTCGGTTCCGAGATAGCGTGATCCGATGACGTAATCCGCCTCGTCGGCGAGGACGGGAGCGACGAGGCGTTCCACCTCGTCGCCGCGGTGCTGACCGTCCGCGTCCATCCCGACGACGATGTCCGCCCGTCGTCGTCTGGCGATTTCGAAGCCGGTTTTCAGCGCGCCACACTGTCCCGTGTTGACCGTGTGTTCGACCACCAACGCGCCCGCGCTGCGGGCCGCGCGGGCGGTGCCGTCCATCGACCCGTCCGAAACGACGAGCGGGACGATGTCGTGGTCGAAGAGCGATTCGGGAAGCGATTCGACCACCGCGCCGACCGTTTCCGCCTCGTTGTAGGCCGGAATGACGACGTAGATCGAATTCTCGTCCGGGTCGTCGGAAACGTCCCGAATCGCCCGCTCTCGAATCAGCGAGTTGAACTTCCGCTCGGTCCGGACGCTCCTGCGCCGAAGCAGGACGGCGAAACCGAGCGTGACGACTAGGGCGAGAACGGCCACCAGTTCCGCGGCACCCACACCGCGCAGGAGCGTACCGATTTGCGGTGCGACTGCGACGACGAGGATGACGAACGCGCCGAGCAGCGCCGCTCCGAGTTCGTATCGCTCGAAGCGGGTTCGGTAGCGTTCAAAACCCACACCGAGCACCCCGACGAAGAGGACGAGATAGACTACCCGAGGAATCATCGTTCACCACCAACCACGCACCGGCCCATAACCATTGACAATTATCTAACTATTTCGGTGCGGTAATTCCAAAATTCACGCCCGACAGAAAGATCCGGAATCTGCCAAACCGTTAAGCGACGAACCGTCGTAGCGGGCGGAGATGGCCGACGACATCGAATCACGTGACAAGGTGTTCGAGTGGGCGCGACTCGTCAACACCGACAATCTCGAACTGGGGGAGAACGTGGAGATAGACGACTTCGTGCTGGTGAACGCCGGTGACGGGACGTACATCGGCGACAACTCGTGTCTCCACTCCGGGACGAAACTCATCGGCGGCGGAGAGTTCTACATGGGGAGGAACTCCGTCGTCACGTACAACTGCGTCCTCGTGACCGGGTACCCGAAGTTCACCTCGCACATGAGTTCCGGTGTCCCGGCCGACGAAAAGGACCGGGTTCAAGGGACGATACGCATCGAGGACGAGGTGTTCGTCGGTTCGGGGTCGGTCGTCATGCCCGACGTGACGCTCGGCGAGGGGGCCGTCGTGGGCGCACTGTCGTACGTGGACGAGGACGTGCCGCCGTGGACGATTCGCTATCCGGACGGTACCGAGATGGCTCGTCCGCAGTTCGAACCGTACTGACCGCCGGATAGCTGTTCCGCCGCAAGGGTAATGTTCATCGTCGTTGACAACTGACGCAGAATGGGGGGGAAGATTTCGGTTGCGGAGCCAATCCTGGGGGAGAAAGAACGGGAGAACATCGAACAGGTGCTCGAATCCGGTCGGTTTCTACAAGGGCCGTTCGTAGCATCTTTCGAGGAAGCGTGGGCCGACTACGTCGGAACCGACCACGCGGTCGCGATGAACAGCGGGACCGCCGCGATTCAATTGACGCTGAACGCGCTCGGACTGGAACCCGGTGACGAGGTCGTCGTGCCGAGTTTGACGTTCGGTTCCACGGCGACGGCCGTAGTCCACCAAGGCGGAGTGCCCGTGTTTGCCGACATCGAGCGTGACATCTACACGCTGGACCCGGCGGACGTGGAACGCCACATCAGCGACCGAACGCGGGCACTGCTTCCGGTCCACCTGTACGGCCATCCGGCGGAGATGGACGACCTGCTCGAACTCGCCGAGGAGTACGACCTCGCAGTGGTCGAGGACGCCGCGCAGGCACACGGCGCTCGCTACAAGGGGGACGTCGTGGGCAGTATCGGTGACGCGGGCTGTTTCTCGTTCTACGCGACGAAGAACATCACGACCGGCGAGGGTGGGGTCGTCACGACCGACGACGCCGACCTCGCGGAACGGCTTCGTCTGCTGCGAAGTCACGGGATGCAGTCGCGGGACGAACACGAGATGCTCGGCTACAACTATCGGATGAGCGAACTCAACGGCGCGCTCGGCGTCGCACAGGTCGAGCGCCTGCCCGAACTCAACGCCCGACGCACTCGAATTTCGGAGCGCCTGCGCGACGAACTCGCGGCTGGAATGGCTCCGCCCGGCGACGATTCGGGAATACGTGGACCACGCGTACTTCTGGGCACCGTTCGAGGTGCAGACGGATGATATCGACATGTCGGGAAAGGATGTCTGGCGGGAATTGAGGGCGGCGGGCGTCGAAACGCGCCATCGATACACGAAACCGCTGTACGAACAACCCGTGTTCCGCGAACATCGCGGGTTCAACGGTGAGTTTCCGTGGTCGGAAAACGAACACGAACACGAGTACGACCAGTCGCTTCCGGCCGTCGAAGCGGTCGCCGGGAACGTCATCGGCCTGCCGAACCACCCGAACCTGACCGACGACGAAATAGACCGCGTGGTCGAAACCGTCCGGAACTTCCCCGAGGACTACGCGGTGGGACGATGAGCGCGGACGCCGGAAAGTCGGACTCCGAGGGGAATCCGACGGTCAGCATCACGGGCGCGGGTGGCTACGTCGGCAGTCGCGTCGTGACGACGCTTCGGGACCATCATCCCGAGTGGGAACTCCGCGCGTTCGACAACTTCTATCGCGGCGAGGTTCATCGAATCGGGGATATCGAGGTGGAGTATCTCGACGTTCGACACCGGGAGCGACTCGAATCGGCGTTGGCCGGGTCGGACGTCGTGATCCATCTCGCCGTCCGAGCGACGTGGACTCGTGCCGGGACGACGCCGAGTTCGCGCTGGAGTCGAACGTTCACGGGACGACCAACGTCGCGTGGTTCTGCCACGACTCGGGTGCCGGACTGGTGTTCCCGTTCAGTATGGCCGTCCTCGGCGACCCCGAGGAGTTCCCGATAACCGTGGACGCGACGCGGCGGCCGATGAACTGGTACGGCGAGACGAAACTGGTCGGGGAACGAACCATCGAATCGCTCGCGGCCGGATCGTTTCCCGCACACCTCTTCCTCAAAGCCAACGTGTACGGCGAGCACGCGGTGGGGGGCCGTCGTATCTCACGCGGGATGGTCGTCGATTTCTTCGTCGGGCGCGCGTTCGCCGACGAACCGCTGACGGTCTACGAACCGGGGACCCAAGCGCGAAACTTCGTCCACGTGATGGACGTGGCGGAAGCGTATCGGCGGAGCACCGAGCGGTTGTTGACCGACCTCGAAAACGGGGGAACCGGGGTTTCGAAGTACGAGATAGCGAGCGACGAGGAGTGGACGGTGATGGAACTGGCCGAATTGGTTCGGGAGTCGGTCGCGGACGAGACCGAGAGGGACCCGACATCGAACTGATCGAGAATCCGTCGCGCGACGAGACGCTCGTCGCGGAGGTCTCGGTGGACATTTCCGCCGCGGAGCGGGAACTGGGATGGGAACCGAGCCATTCGATGCGGGACACCGTTCGAACCCTCGTTCGGCGGGGCGAGTGAAAGCCGATGACCGAGAATCACGAGTCGGCGACGGTTGCGGTCACCGGCGCTGCAGGGTACGTCGGGAGCCGGGTGGTCGAAACGCTCCGAACGGCCCATCCGGGATGGGAGGTTCGCGCGCTCACGTACCACGGGTGGGACGGGTACGGCGTCGATACGAACGGCGTCGATACGACCGTCGATGTCCGGGACAGATCACAAGTGGATACGGCCCTCGACGGTGCCGACGTGGTCGTCCACCTCGCGGCGGTAAGCGGCGTACAAAACTGCGAGGAGAATCCGACGCTCGCCTACGAGGTCAACGTACAGGGGACGAACCACGTCGCGTGGTTCTGCCGACGGCACGAAACGGCGCTCGTCTTTCCGTTCAGTATGGCCGTGCTCGGAACGCCGGAGGAGTTCCCGATAACCGTCGAGTCGCCACGGACGCCGATGAACTGGTACGGCAGAACGAAGGTTATCGGGGTGCGTGCCGTCGAGACGTTCGCTCCGGACGCGTTTCCGGCCCACCTCTTCCTGAAATCGAACGTGTACGGTGAACACGTGGTTGACGGAAACCGAATCTCCAAACCGACGGTCATCAATTTCTTCGTGGATCGGGCGATCTCCGGCGACTCGATTCCCGTCTACGAACCCGGAACGCAAGCGCGAGATTACGTTCACGTCCACGACGTCGGGGACGCGTACCGCCGGAGCGTGGAGCGGTTGCTGGCGGAGCGTGCGACGGGACGAACAGGCACGGAAGGGTACGAAATCGCGAGTGGAGAACAGATGGGGGTGCACGAAATAGCCGAACTCGTGCAGGAGACGGTCGCGGACGAAACGGGTACCGCCCCCGACATCGAACTGGTCGAGAACCCGCGCGGCAACGAGACGCTTGCCACGGAATTCCCCGTGGATACGTCCACCGCCGAAGCGGAACTGGGATGGAGGCCGACCCGTTCGGTTCGGGACGCCGTCGAATCCCTCGTCCGTCGAAAAACGTCGTAGGAGCGTGATCAACCGGTGACGTTTATCCAGAGATGCGTCCGTCGGTAGGCGTTCTTCGGCGCTGGTGACGCTGGCGGCGCACCGCGATACAGGAGGAACTGGAGTCGCAATCGCTCGCCGGTCATCGTCGGCGAGATGGTGCGGTTTTCCACGTCCGTTTTCCCGCCCGCGACGGAGACGTGAAACCGGTCGAGTTGCCGTTGGGCGATGACGCGTGACCCACCGCCGCGCGCTCCCTCGTTACCGTTCACCCGCTGTAGCAGGACGACGACCGTGTAGTTCGTCCGTTCGTACTCGTGGTTCCCGATACCGACTCGGAGAGATTGTGACTCCCCCGCGGTGAAGTTCCGCGGATACGCGTCCGTGACTGTCTCGTTCGTCCCATTTTTCGTGCCGATGTAGAGTTCGGTGAACCGCTCGTCGGGGCGGGGCGTCGTCGTCGTATAGACGATTCCCGCCGAGGCGACGAGGAGGCTCACGACGAGAACGAGGTTCAACGGTCGCGTCCACGTTCTCCCGGTCGAGACCGTTTCGTAGACCGTTCCGAACGGCACCGAGAACCGCTCGGATTTCGGAACCGACCGGCGACGAACGGCGGCGACGATGGCACAACCGACCGTGAACCCGCCGATGCTCACGAGGCCGGGCACGACGTCCAGTCCCCACGGCGAATAGCTGACGAGGTAACCGATGAGCGGGACGACGGCCAAACTGGCCGCGATGGACAGGACGAAGCGCTCGACGCCATCGATTCGCCGTGGGATGATACCGTCGCTCGAATCGTCGTCGCTCCCGGTGGATTCCGGAAACAGGGCCGCAATCACGGCGTATCCCGGCAGGAAAAACAGGAAGCAAAAGCCGATTCCCCACCGTGCGAGCGTCCAGAACCCGCGTCCGGCGAGGACCACGACGGCGGTGAGGAACACGAGCGCCACGACGACCGCGAGGTCGGCGGGAACGCGCCGTATTCGCCGTGGAACGAGCAGTCTGAGGTCGGACCTGTCCATTATTGGCTCCGTTCGTATCGAGTCGTCGCGTCGATTTCGCACCGTGAACGTCGCTCGACGGTTCGTTCCCGGCGACGTTCGTCCGTGGAAGAACGATGTACTACGACGAGGTAACTAAAGATTTGGGTCGACGGACTACTGCTCACGGTGCAGGCTCACGGTGGACGGGAGGAACTGGTTGACGCCGGGAGCACCGTCCGCCAGCCACAGGGCGATGGCGGCGACGACGAACGGCAGTTCGAGCACGAAGTCGCTGGACACGCCACCCGTCGAAAGTGCCACGGGGTGTGCCTGCGGGAGCGAGAGTGCTGGCCACAGGAGGAACGAGGCCTGTCCGTACTGACCCGCCAGTACGGGTTGGAGCACGTCGGCGAACGGGTGTGAGAGGTAGCCGACGGCGAACGCCGCCCAGAGGTTCCGGGTTTTCGTCCGGCGACAGACCCAGTATGCGACGGCGAGCACCAGACTCGCGGTCACCAGCGAGTGTGCGAGCGACCGCCCGGTCGGGAGGACGCCGAACCACCACGCGAGCGGTTTGTCCACGATGTCAGGAAACTGCGTTCCGACGGCGAGCACGACCACTTCGAGGCCGGTCGGTGGACGGTCCGTCCGCATCCGTCGGACCCCCGAGTAGGCCAGATACCCCACCGCCAGATGTCCCCACGGCCACATACTGGGTGACTCGGCGGGGAGTCGCTTAACCGCTCTGGGGTGGGTGTGAATCCGGAAAAACGGAGTCGTCTAACAACCTTTCTTGAAGCTGTACATCTTGTGGAGCGTCGTCGCCCGCTGTTCGAGGCTCTGCTTTTTCTGGGACGGTAGGTCGCTCGATTTGATCCGGTCCAGGCTTCGCTCGTAGGTCGAGTCAAGTTCGCTACAGGACATCGAATCGAGTTGCGACCCCGAAAGCTGTCCGGTCTGCATGAACGTTCCCGTCTGTGCTCCGTTCGCCGACGGTGCCTGTCCGACGGTCGTTCCAGCCATCCCGGCGACGAGTAGGCCGGTAGCGAGCAGGACGACGAGCGTGTGTTTCAGTGCTTTCATGATGTTACGGGAGTCGGAACTCCCTCACGGGGGCGTCACGGAATCCGTACATCAACCCACGCCATCGTTCGTTCGCAGCCATTCCGTTTTTATCGACGTAACGAGGGTTTCGCCCGACGACGCCGACCGGTCACTTCTCGGAAACGAAACAAACGCGAACGTACGGAGAACAACTGCGACGAAGCGTCGGATATCGGATTCGAAACGGGGGAAACGCGCCGAAACGTCGCGGCGGTTCCGCCGGTTCAGCAAGCGGGTATCGATATTCGGGTGGGATAGGCTATCGATACTGCTCGCAGACGGATTGCACCCCTTCGGCGAGATCGGTTTCCGGCTCCCAGCCCGTTTCCGCGTGAATTTCGGAGTAGTCCGCCATCGTATCGTGGACGTACACCGAATCCGGGATCGGATTCTCGACGTACTCGGGTTCGATATCGGTTCCGAGCGCATCGTTGAGCAGTTCGACGAGGTCGTTGAACGAGACCTGCTCGCCGGTTCCGAGGTTGTAGACGCCGGTGAGTTGGTTCTCCGCCGCGAGGACGAGGCCGCGGACGATGTCGTCCACGTGAGTGAAGTCGCGCGTCTGCGTCCCGTCTCCGAACAGAACGGGGCGCTCGCCGTCCGCCATGTCGTCGGCAAACTGCGCGATGACGTTCGCGTAGTTCTCCTTGTGTTCTTCCGCACCGCCGTAACCCTGGTACACGGAAAAGAACCGCATTCCGGCCATGTTCATGTCGTAGTGGTTCGCGAAGTACTCCGCGTACTTCTCGCGCGCGAGTTTGGACGCTTCGTAGCCAGTGTTGACGGTCACGTCCATGGTGACGGGCGACGGTTCCGTCCTGTTCCCGTAGATGGACGAGGTGGAGGCGTACACGACCGTGTCACACCCGTCGTCCCGCGCCTGTTCGACGGTATTGACGAAGCCCTCGACGTTCACCCGCGCGCCTTTCGTCGGGTTCTCCTCGTGCATCTTGTACGAGGAGAGGGCGGCGATGTGGAACACCACGTCCACGTCCGTCGGAAGGTCGTCTTCGAGGACGCTCCGTTCGTGGAATTCGACACCGTCGTCGAGGTTTTCGGGCGTTCCGAGGTAGCCGTCGTCGACGACGACGACGTCGTTTTCTTCAGCGAGGCTGTTTGCGAGGTTCGAACCGATGAATCCCGCACCTCCGGTAACGAGGACGCGTTTATCAGTAAGTTGCATTTGTGGAGTGCTATTTTTAGTCACCGTAAAGTATGGTCTTATATCGTTCGGTTAGCGGAGAAGAGTGAGGAGGGTGGAAACCGAGGAGTTCGGATGCCGACGCGGGGTCAAATCTTATCGAAGACGACAAGGTCGCCCTCCTCGAAGCCGAGGAGCCAAATCACCGCGAAGAAGACGGGAAGCGCGATGATTCCGCCGGTGAAAATCCGTCCGAGTTCCAGCACCGGAAGGCGACTTCCGAAGACGAGGATCGGAACCGTGCAGACGAGTGCGACGGCACCCTTCCAGTACTTGAGGGAGTACGGTTGGACGCCGAGGAAGTGGTAAATCTCCGAGATCCGGAGGATGTTCAACAGGACGAACGAGGTGGTCGTGGCGAGCGCCGCACCGACGATTCCGAACTGGTTGATGAGGAAGTAGTTCAGTACGAAGTTCAGCAGGGCAACGACGGTCGTGTTGTAGAGTTGGAGGCGTTCGTGGTTCGTCATGATGAGTAGATATCCCGATGGACCGGTACTCGCGGCGGCGGTCTGACCGATACAGAGTACGATGAGCGCCATCTGTGCCTCGTGCGACGAGACGCCGAACAGTCCGAGGATTTCCTTCGCGTAGATGGCGACGAAGAGACACCCGAGGACCGTGATGTACGTTATCCACTTGGTGATCGATTCGAAAATCTGTTGGAGGTGTTCCCACCGGTCCCGTTCGTACAGGTCCGAAATCATCGACGGGAAGATGGAGTTGACCGCCTGCAACACGACGAGCAACAGCACGGACGTCTGATACGCGGCCTGATACGCGCCGACGTCGCTCGGCGGCAGAAAGACGCCGAGCATCAGGATGTCGGTCCACGTGAGGAGGTACTGGATGACCGCGGCCAAGGTGAGCGGCAGGGCGAACCCGAGCACCCGCTTCCCGTCGACGCTCGGTCGCGTGGCGAACGAGATGACGTCCTCGTCCACCAGAAAGTAGAGGACGAGTGCGGTACCGACGACGAACGAGAACACGTAGCCGTAGATGACGGCGGTGAGATCGTGGACGACGTACGCGCCGAATCCGACGAGGAGTATCGCGACGACCGACTGGCCGATATCGCGGATGTACACCTGATACTTCGTCTCCTTCAATCCCTTCGTCAGCGCGATTCCGACCATCATCGTCCCGAAGAACGGGATTCCGAGGGTGAACAGGCTCGTCGGTTCGAGCGCCACCCCGAAGAGATGGTCGAACCGATAGTCGAGCAAAAACACGCCTCCGGCGAGAACCCCGCCGACGAGAAACGGCAGCGCGAGACAGAACAGGGCGGTGCCCGAGAGCGCGCTATCGTCTCCGTCCGTGACGTACTTCGGGACGAACTTCTGTGCCGCATTGTCCAATCCCAACCGGGCGAGGACGCCACCGGCCTTCATCACGACCATTCCGAAGGCGAAGTATCCGAGCGCCCCGGTCCCGAGGCCGTTCGCGATGACGATGTTGAGGGCGTAGCGAAGACCGCGTCCGAACAGACCGCCGACGAACGCGACCGATGCGAGTCCAGTGAGTGATTTACGCATGTTGGTGTTGATTGATATTACTGGCTACCCGGCGGGAGCGGTTCTCATCGGGCGTGTGTGTTCGATTTCGGCGGACGGTGGTCGTAACTCGCCATGCGTTCCCACTGTTGATTTACTCCACGTATCCGAGTTGCTCAAGACGGTCCGAGACGACATCGTCGTCGACGTCTTCCATCCCCTGTTCCGACCCGTCAGCGGTGATCTCCTTTCGAGGCCCGTTCTCGTGGACTAACCATGGGACTTTGACCAGTTCTTCGGTATAGATTCCACGCGGGTGTCCCCATTCTCGTATCGGGAACGGGAACGCGCGTTCTCCCACCATGTTGCCGTGGTCCGCCGTCACGACCGTTTTCCCGGCGAGAGCGTCCATCAGTCGGGAGACGTGAGGGAGAGAGCGAAGCAGATTACCGGTGTAGGCGTGCCAGATCGACCCTTTCGAGACGTCCAACTCGGATTCCATCTTTCGGCCCCAAAAGTCCCTCGTGTCCGAGTCGGGATTGTCGAGATATCCCTTATCGAACGACGTGGCGTCGGTGATGAACGGGTAATGCGGTTGGATATAGTGGACGATCAAGCGTTTGTCGGGGTACTTCTCCGCGGCTTCCAGCGCATACTCGGTCGTCGTTTCGGGGAGCACAGTTTGGAACTCGTCGTCCCATCCGGATTCCAACCAGATGTTCTCCACTGCATGGAAGTTCGGATTCACGTCCTCGTAGTTCCGGTACAATTGCGGATTGGCAGTCACGTACACGGTGTCCTCCATCTCTCGATCAGAGAAGTTCGCTCGTAGGAATTCGACCGTCGTCGATCCGCGGGAGTATCGGGATTCCAGTCGTCCAGGGAGGGTCGAACCGTCCTCGAACATATCGTATCGGCACGCGTCGAGAATCAGTAGGTTATCCCAGTCCTCGTCGATCACGTCCACTCCGTCCGTATTGTACTCCCGCTTGTTCAGTCGTCGGTGATATTGTCGATTCGCCTCGCGGAGGAATAGGTTGGGACTCTTTAGTCCCCGCCAAAGCTGAGAAGGGCTATACATGATTGTCTCTATTCAGCCATGCCATATATCGTTTAATGCTTTGAGTGGTATTGAAAACAATTATATTTAGTCTAGTACACGTAACAATCAGATATCCTCTCCGATATTACCATCATATATTTTATTATAACATAAACGGAGGTGAAAAGACAAAAGAGCTAAGACTGGATGGTTTGAGTAATCCACCGTGAACGGAAAAATCGCCGCTATCGATCCCCGACATCTCGTCGAGTTCCACCGAACGGCTCCTCCCATCGGAGAAACAACGAACTAACATGAATATTTTAGTGCTTTCGGATTATTTCTGGCCGGATCGCACAGGTGGTATCGCTAAGTCCCTCCTGACCGAGGTGGAGGGGCTCTCGGAACGAGGACACAACGTCGTCGTTCTCAGTAGACGGTTGGACGACGAATCTCCTGAACACGAGAGCAGGGACGGCTACGAACTGTATCGATACGACAGTCCACCGAAAGACTCCTCCATTTATCAACTGTATCCGCTCTTCACGTTCGCTCGGGTTCCGAAAACGATCGGAAACTTGGACGAGAGATACGACTTCGACGTCGCATACATCCACAATTCCTTCCAAGCCGTCGGATTCCGGATGTCGTCGCTCGATATCCCGTTCGTCAACGTATTTCACGCGCCGATTCCTCGGGAGATCGAGGTCGAAGCGGAACGGGGAAAGTACGGATGGAAAACGCCACTGGTTCGAGTGGCGAACCAAGGGTTCAAACTGCTCGAAAACGTCGCCGTTCAGAATTCCGACGATCTGATTACCCGGAGTCAGTTCATGACGAAGGAGATGTACGACCTCTACGACAACCCCGGATCTGTACGTGAGATTCCGCTGGCCGTGGACACCGACAGATTCGAATTCGCCCCGGACCCGACGCCCGCCCGCGAGGAGTTGGGCCTCCCCCTCGACCGGCCGATTCTGTTGACGGTTCGCCGGTTGGTGGCAAGAATGGGATTGGAAAACCTCGTGCGAGCGATGGAAACCGTCGTCGAGGACCACCCGGACGCACTGCTCCTGATCGGCGGGAAGGGGTATCTGAAGGACAAACTCGAACGGATGGTCGAAGAGAAAGGACTCACGGACAACGTTCGGTTGCTCGGGTTCGTTGCGGAGGATGAACTCCCGAAATACTACCAAGCAGCAAACTACTTCGTGATGCCGACGTTGGAGTTGGAGGGATTCGGACTGTCGAGTCTCGAAGCGCTTAGCTCTGGAACGCCCGTGATCGGAACGCCTGTCGGCGGAACCCCGGAAGTCATCGGTCCGCTCGACGAAGAACTCCTCTGTGATAGTCCGTCCCCGGACGACCTCGCCGAAAGTATCTCCACGTGGCTGGAAAAGGACGGCCGGGACGAGATGCGACAGAAGAGTCGGGAGTACTGCGAGTCACGGTTTTCCGTCGCTCAGGTGACGAGTTCTCTGGAGAGTACGTTCAACGACGTGACCGGGGACGGATCGTCTACCTCACGCGTATCCCAGTCGCTCTAATCGCTCTTGGACATCGTCAGTGACGTCCAGGGAACTGTTTTCGACCGATCGAACCTCTCGGTGATCAAGTAATTCCGCCAATAGCGCTTCGGGGTCGTCTCGATCCGCAGTACCGTGGGATTGGAACCCGTCCATCGTTTGATATCCGTAAAAACCGGACTTCGTGGCGACGCCGTTCAGGGGCGTGTCGTGTTCGTCGAAGACCTCTGTCGAGACGCCCTTTCGCTCGAACTGTTCCCGGTGACGGTCCAGAAATCCGTGGTACTCGGTCAGATAGTCCCGTGAGCGAAGGTCATCCAGCAACGATTGTCCCCGTGAATCAGCGTCACAACCAGCCAACTCGACGATGGTTTGGTAGACATCCAACAGGCTAACCGTTGCGTCTTCGACGCGTGATTCCACGTCTTCACCGCTTATGACGATTGGAACGTGAACGAGTTCCTCGTACAATCCGTAGCCGTGATTCCACATCCCTTGTTCGCCCAACATCTCGCCGTGGTCCGACACGGTGATCACGTAATCGAACTCGTCCATCAACTCGTCGAATATCTGCTCGTAGATTTCCGATAGGTAGGCGGCAGATGTGTCGTACGCTTTCCGAATCTCGTTCGGATTCGTCACGGAATCGGCGAACGCATCCCCGATAACCACGTTTATCGGTGCTTCCGAGGATTCGGGCGGATGATACGGTGCATGCGCTTCCATGAGGTTGATGAACGCGAATTCTTTGCTCCCGATATCGGTCTCCCGAATTCGCTCCAGAACGTCCCGTCCACCGCCATCGGCATCCGACTTCGTCATTCGTCGATATCCTTGCTCGAAGGCTGCAACCGTCGAACAGTCCGCTTGAATGGCGTGCCAGACCGCTTTCGGATACTTCGTCCAACTGTGTGTCTCCACGCTGTTGAGGAACTCGGTCCAGTCGATGACGTCCGTGTGGTTCGGATTGAGGGTTCCCGGGTCGACCACTTCGTCGAATCCACGCTCCCATCCCTCCCAAAACATCATGTTCGGGTTCGCGCTCCACATCCGTGTTTTGTACCCTTCGTCCGCCAATCGCTCAGCGAGGACGGTCTCGGGACAGTCGAGAGAGGGTGACTTGCTGTGAACGCCTATCTCGCTCGGATATTTACCAGTAAACAGCGATCCGTGTGCTGGAATCGTCCAATGAGACGTGGAGTAACCGTTCGAGAACCGCAGTCCGTCGAGCCAATCGAAATGGTCTTCGAATGCGTCCAATCGGAGAGTATCCAGAGTGACGAGAGCAACGCTTGGGGGCATACTGTACTTTATTCGAGCCGCATATCTTCATACTATTTCACGAGAATTAAAATATCCAAACGGGAAAATATTATTGTCTGTCTAGTCCGCGCTCCGTTCGACCGTCTCCCACGTGATGATATTCTCCCCGAACAGGAAGTTGGAGAGACCCAATAGCATGCCGTAATTGGAGACGAGGAAGTAGTAGGGAACGTGAAAGAGAACTGGCATACTAACATCGGTGCTCTCACCGACCATTCCGACGAGCGCGAACAGGTAAAACAGGACTTGGAGGAACAGGAGTGCGGGAAAGAGCACGCTCGACGAGAGCAGCACCAACGCTACGTTCGACACGAAGACGAACAGCAGCAGTACCGGGGAGAGCCAGCGGAGAATCTTGTGTGACACCAGTTGGAACGAGAACATCGGATAGCGGATGGGGTTCAGCAGGTTCAAATAATCGGAAACGGTGTTCCAGCACCGCGTCACGATCCGAACACGACGCGAACGTTCGCTCTCGACGGAATCTCCCGTCTTCTCCCATGCTACCGCGCCCGTGGCGTACTTCACACTCTCATCGTTGCTGATGACGGCTAGCGGTTCCGCGAAATCGCTGATCGCATCCCGTGGGAGTGGTACGTACGAGGATCGACGAACGGCGTAAATCGATCCGTTGCCCGTCACGAGGGTGTTGACCTTCGATTCGAGCTTTTTGATGATCTGTTCGTAGCGCCAGTAGAAGGACTCGCCTTCGACACCACCTTCGTCTTGGTATCGAAGTTCACCGACGACACACCCGACGCCGGGTTCGAACCCACGAATCAGGTTCTTGATCGCGTCCGGTTCGTACATGCTGTTCGCGTCGGAGTACACGACGATATCCGACTCGACGTCGGCGGTGACCTGGTTCTGACACTCGGTTTTCCCAACTCGGCCTTCGATCCGTTGCAGTTCGATGCCGTCGTCTTCGTAGGAACGACGATTTCGTCCGTTCGGTCGGACGACTCGTCCGAAAAAACGACGATTCGGAACTTGTCGGCGGGGTACTCTAGCTTCAAACTGTTCTCGATCTTCTCTTCGATGACGTCCTCCTCGTTGTACGCCGCGACCACGAGCGTGACGGACGGCCACTCCGACCGCGCGTCATCCCGAACGCTGTTCGACTTGCGAACAGCCAGCAGGGACAGGAGGGCGGGGTAGAGAAAGTACGTGTGCAATAGTCCCAGTAGCGATACAGCAAACACGACCACCACGAGGGAGCTCAGTGCAACCATCACTGGCCGTTGACTTGCATTCTATAAATATCCCAGTCTCACGGATCCGGAATATAGCGAGAATTTTCTGTGAGAATTATCCATCGAGAGGTTATCTTATACATATGGAGTCGTCTAGCTATTCGGCTATAGTCTTCCTTTGCACCGTTGATCGATATTGTTACTTAGGAAGAATATTATGGTATGGAGTCACAAACACAATAGAGTAATACATGGAAGACTTAATGATTCCCCCTCATAGAATGTTCTTCAGATGCTGATTGAGAAAATGCGGCCATTCCGAACGTCAATTCAAATGACGCTGCTCGCATTTATTTTTCGTCTCTTTGCTATTCCAGTGTCCCTATTCGGACTGAATACCTATAGCAAGCACGACGCAGTCGGGTTTAGGATCACAGCCCACCGCATCGCCGATGGACGGATTCCCCTCACGCACATAGATTTAACGAACGTATACCACTACTGGGGATCGATGCTTTCGTTATTTTATTGGCTCCCCGGTCCATCTGACGTATATTCGCATCTTTTCGTCGCAGCCATTGGATGCCTCCCCGTCTGGTTTGTTTACGAGATCGCAACGGAACTTTACGACAGGCGCGCAGCAGTTTATGCAACCCTTCCCATCGCGGTCTTCCCAACATTCCTCTTAGTCCAAACTAGCTTGATACGGGAGGGTCCGGTACTGCTGCTGATCACTGCTATCGTGTATCTCTTTGTCGTCCCGACTGACGCTTCCCGTGGTGACCCACGATATCTCATCATGCTGTGCTTTGTGCTGGTCACACTTTTCCGACCAGAGAATCTATTCGTCTATGCCTTCGCCATTTTCATTGCATGGGGAATTAAAATCTATTCCTATATAGAAACATATTATGACGTAGGCGTCAGTTTTAAACATGAGCGTCTAGCATCCGCACTCTTCGGTTCGTTGTCTACCGGTATTGCCCTTATCGCCGGTCAAAAGATCCTTTCCTTTGCGATCGCTCCTAGACGCGCTAAGCGGGCTCGCGGAGGAAGCGCATATCTCGTCGGGATTATCCCCAGCGATCTGTTCACTGCCGCGTGGTTTGCTCCAATCGGAATTGCGTATTTTCTTTTTAGCCCGTTCCCGTGGATGGTCAAATCGTGGACCTACCTAGCTCCGATGGCGGTTGGGATTCTCAATCTCGGGTTATTCATCGCTGGACTTGTCGGCGCGAAGACGTTGATAAAGGCACGTCCTCAGGTAGCGATCCCACTTATCGCTGCATTCGCACTCCTCACCCTCTTTTACGGGTTAATGGAAGGAAACGTCGGTGCCGCGATCCGCCACCGTCAGATGGTGATTTGGGTAATGTATCTTTGTGCGGGTGTTGGGCTTGCTGAGCGCTTCGGAGTTGACGTGTCGGTTCGAGATATGCATATTCGGCTGGTTCGTAGAGCTAAACATGAGATATCGAAACCGATAGCTGTCCAATCTAATTGACACCATACGCTATGGCGTTTCGCTTAATTGAGGAATCCAGTATCCCACTACGGAGAGTATAACTATAAGTAATAGAATCAGGACAAGGAATGGCTTTATTAGATCCATAGAAAACTTCTCGACAGCGATGATACCGAGGCAAAAAATAGCGATCAAGCCGGTTGTTACGTTTTGTAGACGCGATTTTGATTTGATTTCCTTTAGTAGGAGATAGGCTTGCGAAACAAATCCTAGTGCTGCAGCGGCGATCAGGAGGGTACCCATTACGTACCACGTATAAACTAATGTGGTATAGTTGTGACGTTAGGGATGTAACAGTCGAAGTAAGCCGTGGAAGTTATGTGGTTCTCCTCAAAATCATCTTCTATCAATGATCTCCCTCCGAGCAAAGGAATCTAATAACACAATTGTCATTCTCTTCTCACTACTTGTTGTGTCGAGCGTGCTCACCCATACTGTTCGAATCCCGAGGCTAATAGGATATATTGCAGTAACGATCCCCACTGCGGGGATTATTCTTCGGTATCTCTTAGCTCACCCTGACTGGAAATCAATAGATCGTGTCTCCCTTGGATTTTTGGGGGCAATCTGGCTCGCATTTATCGCAGCGTTCGCACTTAATCCGAGCTTCTGGAGTGGTATTCGAACGGCGGTCTTTATCGGATTCTCTTTTTTGGTTGTCTGTGTACTCCCCACAATTATTGATCAGAGGTCATTCGAATACGTGTTGTCAGTAATTTCGGCAGTCTTGTGTCTTGTAGCCATCGTGATCTGGGCGACAGGAACCTACTTCACGATCGCAGGACATCATCCCGGATGGTATTTCCCAACTCCCCTGCCAATTATTGGCAAAATCGACCCAATCGCAGGAATATTAGATGGTTCAAATCTGATGGGTGCGGTCTGTGTGATTGGAGCTTTTATTTCTATCGCACACTATTTCCGTACTCGTAATGCATGGTTCTCATTAATTACTGGTCTCCTTGTTATCGGATCTATCTTATCTGCGTCTCGGACTGCGATTCTCTCGCTTGCAGCAGGACTTGGTATTCTTGCTGCGTACTACGTCGGTGGACGCCGTTTAATGACGCTTTGTACCCTCGTGGGCCTCGCTTGTCTCGCGACAGTGCTCTTATCGGAGTTTGGATTTATCCCATCTGTCGGTCCGCTTGGATCGATTCGGTTCACCGGAAGAATCGAACTGTGGCGTTCGACGTGGCGCGCAGTTAGTGACTCTCCTTTCGTTGGATGGGGGGCAGTAAACACAAAAGAGTTGATTCAACCCTATATGACAAGCTCTCGCACCGCAGGGCGTGGAATCCACAATTCATATCTTCGGATGTTCGCAATGACGGGATTCATCGGGGGGGTGTCGTACTTGGGATTGACAATCGTTGCAGGTATCCGGAGTTGGAAGGCGGCCGTAACACCAGTCCAGGCAACCTATTTCGCGTTATTTATTGCTATTGTGGTCATGCAGGTATTCAATGCAGGCACGATTTTCGGATACGGGCTTCGCTCATTTCTTTATGCAGTCGTGACTGGATTTGCATTGACCGCTTACCGGACCGAATCTACCCGCCTCGCTTCCACGAGCGGATCTGACTATTATTCCTACGCAATCACCGTTTTTCGGACAGTGATCCGGGACAATCCATAGTGAGCGGAAGAACTTGATAAAATAGATTAAATACCAATATATTGTTGTTATTCGGAGATCATAGTTACTAATGTTATGTCAATATATGAATATCAACCGATCGTCTTTGAGGGCTGCCACTTATGTAAATTTTTGGTCAGCACATACGAGATCTACCGTATAGACACAGTAGGATAGTAATAATTTGCAATATTATTGCGGAAGATTACGGCCTCAACTACTATAATAGTGACTTGAGTGTTCGGATATGAAGGACGGCCTAAGGCACCTGCTTGAGAATAAATGCAAACAACTCATCGCCAAATATATAACACAATATGAAATACAAAACTCCAAATAACTCTCCAAATACGATACCTCCTCAGAAAAGGTCAAAAAGTATTGGAATAGGCAAATATATCAAAATAATATTGTTTCTATCCCTCCTCAGTACGCAGGTCAATGGTATTCCGACGTTGGTCGGTTATCTAGCTGTCATCGGTAGTATCGCTGTTATCGTGGTTGTTGCGGTGAAAAATGAGATGGTGAATTTCCAATACGATCGATACGCTCTGGGAACTATCTTACTTTTCAGCGTTTTCTTCATCGCCGATCTCATAATCACGCCGACGGTAACGGAATTCATCCGAACGTGTGCATACCTCAGTGGAACGATCAGTTTGCTCTTCATCATCCCCAATCTCGTTCATGTCCGTGACGCGAGATACATCGTTACTCGGATCACCGCGCTATTGGTGATGATCGGTCTTCCGACGATGCTCGTTGGAGATATCGGTCTTCTCGGCACACACGTCCTCGCATGGCCGATGACGTTTGCACTGATCCCGGGTTCCGCTGGCAGCAAGGTCCACGTGATGCAAAGCATCTTCGCGAATCCGAGAATGCTTAGCTTCCTTACGACGATAGCACTTCCGCTGTCGCTAGGGGAAACTATAGACGATTACCGTCAGGGCTCCCTCGCAGTCCTCGCGGTGAACGCGTTCGGCGTCTACGTGACGCAGTCACGCGCCGCCTGGCTTGGGCTTGCTGGCGCTGCCGCCGTGTATTTCTGTTACCGGGTGACAGGAGAAAAGCTGGCTACGCTCTCCGTTGTCTCTGGGATTACGGTCGTCGCAGTCGGGTTCCCACTGGCCGTTCTCATCCACTGGACGCCGATAACGGCGGTCATCAACCTCACCGGACGTGGAGAAATCTGGCAGACGGTGGCGAACTTGGTTGTCCAGCATCCTCTCCGTGGGTACGGAGCGGTTGATACGGTGCAACTCCTCGCACCCCATCTCCCGTCCGAGCACGTTGGAAAGGGAACGCACAACTCCTACCTCCGCGCAGCGTTGATGGGTGGTATCGTCGGATACATCTCGTACCTCGGCCTGTGTCTCTATGCGGCAGCACAGTCGGTGAGGGCGGGACACAACGGATGGTGGTCGGTTGGGGGTGCTGTAATCACCATTCTCATCATGCAGGCCTTTGCGTCCTTCAGTTTGTTCGGAATCGGATTACGATCGGGAATGTTCGCACTCCTCCTCGGGTATGTGTTCATGGGCGCCCAGAGTCCGGGAACGGTTATCGTATCGACTCCAACGCTTACCGCGACGATTCGTCGGGTGAACAACGTGCTTACACGGTAAAACGATACGAGAACATCCGAGACACGGAATTTTCGGTTGAGAACGAATCGATAGCGGCACCAAATAAAGAAAAACAAACCGGTAGCTTAGCGCACGTCCCCGACTTCAGAGCAAGGACGATATCCCTTCGTCCAGCGGAATCGTCGGTTCGTAGCCGAGTTTATCTCTCGCCTTCGAAATATCCGCTTTGCTCTCCTCTATGTCCCCCTGTCGGGGGTCCGTGTGGACGACGTCGGACGACGACCCGGAGACGTCCCGAATCGTCTCGGCGAGTTCCTTTATCGTGACGCTCGCGCCGGTGCCGACGTTGTACGCTTCGCCGACGTGGTCGGTCGTCGCGGCCAGCAGGTTGGCTCGTACGACGTCGTCCACGTGGACGAAATCGCGCGTTTGCTCGCCGTCTCCGTCGACGGTGATCGGTTCGCCGTTCGTCGCTTGGCGCTTGAAAATGCTGATGACGCCGCTGTAATCCCCGCTCGATTGGCGAGGGCCGTAGATGTTGAAATACCTGAGCGCGACGGTCTCCAACCCGTACAGTTCCTCGTAGAGGCGGGCGTAGTGGTCGAGCGCGGATTTCTGCAAGCCGTAGGGTGACGAGGGGGAGAACGGTTCGTCCTCCGAAACCGGAATCTCGGTCGGTTGTCCGTAAATCGCACAACTCGAAGCAAGGACGACGCGGGCGTCGAGTTCGCGCGCGCGTTCGAGCAGCGCGAGCGTCGCGTCGAGTTCGACTTCGTTCGCCTGTATCGGATTCTCGACGGACTGCTGGACGCTCACGACACCCGCTTCGTGGAATATCAGGTCGACATCTTCCGTTGCACGTCGGAGGGTCTCGGAATCGCGGATATCGCCTTCGATGAGCGTCGCATCGTCGTTTACGTTGGAGCGCTTCCCGGTGCTGAAGTCATCGAGGATTCGGACCTCGTTCTCCCGAACGAGCGCATCGACGAGATGGCTGCCGACGAATCCCGCACCGCCGGTGACGAGGACGGTTTTCGAGGCTGGTGTTTGGACCATTCACCTTTGTATGAAGGTCCCTGTTTTAAATCCGTTTCTACTGTCGGATGGGTTTCATAATTGTGTCACGGTGCCGATTCCACGGACCGAAGGCTGGTTACTGTAGCGACGACGGTACGAAGCGACCTACGCGGACGAACTGACCACTTCTTCGTCCGAGAGGCGCTTTTCCGCCTCGTCGCGGTCCTCGGGATAGCCGACGTCGATGCGCCATCCATCCATGCGAATCGCATCGATGGTGCGACCACTCTGAATCAGCAAATCGATGGCCTCGCTGATCTCGTACTCGCCGCGGTTCGACGGCTGTACGAGATGGCAGGCGTGGAAAATCGCCGGGGTGAACGTGTAGAACCCGGTCATCACGAGGTTCGACGGTGGGTCTTCGGGCTTCTCCACGACGTCCGTGATTTCGCCGTAGTCGTTGGTGTCACAGACGCCGAATCGGCTGGCGTCCTCGTACGGCACTTCTTCGGTGAGGAACGCGGCATCCGCTCGGTCCTCCTGCTGCCGACGAACCACGTCTTCGAGGTTCGCTTCGAAGATGTTGTCGCCCAGAATCAGCATGAAGTCGTCGTCGATGTGTTCCTCGACGGTCAACAACGCGTGGGCGAGACCCTTCTGTTCCCGCTGATGGGTGTAGGTGATCGGAATCCCTTCGAACTCGTCGTCGTAGTAGCTGATGATGTCTTCTTTGCGATAGCCGACGACGACGATGAACTCCTCGGCGCCGAGTTCGGCGAGTCGCTCGAAACAGTGAGTGACGATTGGCTTGCCGTTCACCTCGACCAAGCCCTTCGGCTTGTCGTTCGTGAGGGGTCGAAGACGGGTACCCTTGCCAGCTGCCAGGACTACAGCTTTCATACTTTTGAAGCGGGATTCCAGGCTTAAATACTTTCAGACTGATTCGTATACGAAGCTTCAAGGGTGCAGGGATTAGTAACGCTTCTAATGAAACTTAGCATCGTCGGGAGTGGCTACGTGGGAACGACCGTCGCCGCCTGTTTCGCCGACCTCGGACACTCGGTCACCAACATCGACATCGACGAGGACATCGTCGAACAACTCAACGAGGGACAGGCCCCCATCCACGAACCCGGATTGGACGACCTCGTCGCCGAGCACGGTGGAACCCGACTCACGGCGACGACGGACTACGGTGCAGTCCGCGAAACCGACGCGACGTTCCTCGCGCTACCGACCCCGTCCCGTCCGGACGGTAGTATCGACACGTCGATCATCGAGGCGGGAGCGCGTTCGCTCGGCGAGGCGTTGGAGTCGAAAGAGGACTACCACCTCGTCCTCCCGTCAAGAGTACCGTCGTTCCCGGAACGACCGAGGACGTACTCGGGTCCATCATCGAGGACGCTCGGGCAAGACCCGAGGGAAGGACTTCGACGTGGCGATGAACCCCGAATTCCTCCGTGAGGGAAGTGCGGTGGATGATTTCCTCGCCCCGGACAAAGTGGTTCTCGGAACGGAGAACGAACGTGCGAACGAACGGTTGTCGGCGGTTTTCGAACCCCTTATCGAATCGTCCGAACCCGCCGTGGTCGAGACCGGCATCCGCGAGGCGGAGATGATCAAGTACGCGAACAACGCGTTCCTCGCCACGAAGGTCAGCCTCGTCAACGAACTCGGAAACATCTGCAAGGAGTACGACGTCGACGCCTACGAGGTCATGGACGCCATCGGTTTGGACGACCGTATCGGCGAGCGATTCCTTCGCAGCGGCGTCGGATGGGGTGGAAGCTGTTTCCCGAAGGACACGGCCGCGTTGGTCGCCGCCGCTCACGAGAAGGGATACGAACCGTCCCTCGTCGAAGCGGCCATCGAAGTGAACGAGAAACAGCCCAAGCGGTTGCTCGAACTGCTCGAAGACCACGTCCCGCTTCAGGGCAAGCAGATTGCGGTGCTCGGACTCGCGTTCAAGCCGGGAACCGACGACGTTCGTAACTCCCGTGCGATTCCGATCATCGAAGGGTTACAGGACGGTGGCGCGACAGTCGTGGCGTACGACCCCGTGGCGACCGAAAACATGCGCGAACACTTCCCCGACATCGAGTACGTCGATTCCGCACGGACGGCGCTCGATGGGGCCGACGGGGCGCTCGTCGTTACCGATTGGGACGAGTTCGCCGCGTTGGACGACGAGTTCGATTCGATGCGGGATCAGGTCGTCGTGGACGGCCGTCGTATCGTTCAGCGCCGCGAGGGTATCGTCTACGAGGGTCTCACCTGGTGATCCCGAACGGGGTTCGTTTCGCTGTCGGAATCAGTTACTGACGAACGCTTTTTTCGAATCTCGGACGTTCAGCGTCGTCACCGTTATTGCGGGGGAACCGTCTCTCCCGATTCTATATTCCAGTCTCAATTTAATTATCCGATATTGTGTCTCGTGACACGCATGTTTAACACAATTCCAGTTTTCTTGGAGAAAACTACTTCAATCGGTGTTGTAATGAATACCCATGAGATCGTACGGGATGCCAGTCTCAACGAAAAATACGCTTCGTATCGTCGCCGTTCTGTTGATCGTCGCCCTCTTGGTCCCGGTTGCGTTTACGGCCCTCACGACGAACAAGGCGCTCGCAACGGACGGGGAGTTACGGAAGAACGCACAGAACGTCACGTTCATTTCCACGCAGGGAGGGTCGACGCACGTCTACAAACACGCCGGTAAACTCGTGGCCGTCCAAACAGATACGAAACGGCTCATCTGGAAGCACGACAAGTATCGCCGATACATGGATATCGATCCGATCGGACGGGATCGAATTCTGTTCGTCGCGGGTGAACAAACCGGCCCGAACGAGTTCCAGCGCGTTGCCGTACTGATGAATTGGCGTAACGGCACCGAACTGGAAAAGTTCGACGTGCCGCACGATACGCACGATATCGACTATCTGGGTGGCCACCGCTATGCGATCGCTGATAAGTATAACAACCGTGCGTATATCTACAATTCCCGGACGAACCGGACGACCTGGGAGTACAAATTCGCGAATCACTACCCGAAGAGCGCGGGTGGCGGCAAGACCCACTTGAACAACATCGCGCTGGGTAACAACGGTACGTCGTCGTTCTCAGCCCTCGCAACTACGACCGAGTCATTCAGGTCGATAAAAAAACGAAGAAGACGGACTGGACGCTGGGACACGAGGACGATTACGACATTCTCTACGAGCAACACAATCCGCTCGTCCTCACGCGTGACCCGCTGACGGTGCTCGTCGCGGACAGCGAGAACAACCGGATCGTCGAGTACCAGCGGTCGGACGGCGAGTGGAAGCTTACTTGGGGGTATCGAGGCGACCTCCTCTGGCCGCGCGATGCGGACCGACTTCCGAACGGAAACACGCTCATCGGCGACACGCTCAACGACCGAGCCATCGAGGTCACCCCGGACCGAAAGATAGTCTGGGAGTATCACGTCGAACGGTCCGTCTACGACGTGGAACGACTCCAGTACGGTGACGAACCGACCGGGCCGACCATGGCGAGCCAGCGTGACCGATTTGACGAGGTCATGCCGTCGAAGGCGGATTCCGAGTTGGCCTTCTTGTCGTCGTTCGAAAAATCGTATCGAAAGTCGTTCCAAATACTCACGTGGGTGCTCCCGGACTGGGTGACCATGCGCGAGTACGGGTTCCTCCTCTCCGCGACGATGTTGGCCCTCGGATGGGTCGCCACCGAATCGCTGTACGTCGTTCCGCTATCGCGACTTCGGGACGCCACGGTCGTCGATCGATTCGCTGCGAGTACAACCCGGCTTCCGACCGCTCGACTCGCGACGGGTGTCGCGGCCGCTGCGGTATTGATGGGTCTCTGTCTGATCGTCCTCCTTCCGGTTTCCGGCGGGCAGACGACCCTCTATCTCGGTCTCGGACTGCTGTTGCTGACACGGGGAATCGGAACGCCGACACTGTTGGACGAGGTAATTCCCCGAAGGATCCGGGCGGCGGTAACAGTCGGCGTGTATCTGTGTTCCCTCCTCGGTGTGGTCGGGTTCATCGCGCTCGCGGTCACCCGCCCCGATTCCGGCTTGGTGTATGCGGGCTTCGCGGCGCTCCTCCTGTTGGCGACTGTGAACCGAGCGAGATAACCAACAACCCTTTTCGACCCGTCTTTTTCGAGATACGCTTCCTTCGTCCACTGAATCGTGCGTTCCTCCATCCGGAAAACGAGCGCGTGCCGCGCCCGGAGGGACGGGGAGTCATCGACGAACGACGAGCGACCTGCGACGAACGAGAAGGGGGTGACGCCGTCGTAACCGTGCGGAGTTCACGCAAACAGTGCCGATGCGGAGTTCACGCGAAAAAGACTGCACTGGACAAGGACCGGTGAAAAACACTCGTGGAAACGACACGAGAAGTGACGACGTGTCGTCGAACTACTGTTCGTCTTCGCCACTGACGAGGTCTCCGACGTCCCTGACCACTCCCCATAGCTGTCGAACCACGATTTGTACGTCGAACCAGAACGACTGCCGACGGATGTACTCGATGTCGTATCGGAGTTTCTTGGCCGGTTCGTGTCCAGTGGCATCGCTGATCTGTGCGAGACCGGTCAAACCGGGCTTGATGAACCATCGTTTTCTCCATTCGACGACGCCCGTTTCGATGTCGGAGTCCAGTTCAGGTCGCTCCGGACGTGGACCGACGACACTCATATCTCCCGCCAGAATCGACCACAGTTGTGGAATCTCGTCCAAGTGAGTCCGTCGGAGGATTTTCCCCACACGCGTGACGCGAGGGTCGACTTCCCCCTTGTCCTCTTCGCTTAATTTGGCCCCCGTTCCGGCTTCCGCGTCGGTAACCATACTCCGGAACTTGTACACCTGGAACGTGCCGCCGAACTCCGCGGTTCGTGCTTGGCTGTAGAACACGGGACCGGAACTGTCGAGTTTGACCGCCAGCGCGATGAGGCCGAGGAGCGGCGCGAACAGGAGGAGACTGCTGGCTGCGAACAGCACGTCGAACGACCGCTTCAGGAGGTAATCCTGCCAGTCCCACGGTTCGAGCGCGATTTCGATGAGTTCGTCGTCTTCCGTCGCCTCCGCCTTGGTGAGAACGCTGTCTATCTGTCTACGGGGTGCCTTCGCGGTGACGCCGTGTTTGTAACACGTGTCGAGCGCGCCGAAGAACTCGGCTCGGTCGGTGGTCGAGAACGCCAGGATGGCGGTATCGACGCTGTTTTCGAGCAGGACGTCCTCCAACCGGGAGAGTCCGCCGAGGCGTTCCACGCCCGCCAACGGTTGTTCCGTGCCGCCGTCCGGGGCGACTTGCTCACGTTCCCGGTCCGTGATTTCGGCCCCGCTCAACGGCGAAACGTACCCCAACACGGGTGTGTTGATAACGGTGAGAACGTCCCGAATGTAGCGGATGTCGTCCCCGATGACGATGGGACAGTCGGTTTTGATGGCCGGTCGGCGGCGGATGGTAACGAACAGAAGCGGGAGGAGAACGCAGAGAAACGCGGCGACGATGATGAGCGTCGAGCGCGGGAGTCGGTACGTATAGTCGAAGTACCCTATCGTCGCGAGTCCGAGAACCGCGATGAGGAGCCGTTTTTCGGTGACGAACAGGGTGTCGAGTATTCGCCGCGGACGCGGCTTGTACATCGGGGCAAGGCACGCCTAACGACGAAGACCGTGAGAAGCCCGGCGATACCGATCTGCCTCGGCGGCAGTTGTACCGCCTGAAGCTGGTCGATTATCGGGAACGTAGTCGTTACGAACCCCTGTATCGAGGAGCTATTGGCGACGATGACCGCAGCAGAGACGAAGAGGATCGTTCCCGTGATACTCGTGAAACGATAACGAAATCCGGAGGGCATTATTTAACTGACGTAGGTATTACAAAGTCATAAATGCTACGTCCAATTAACGCTTGTAATCATTTTTGAATCTATTATAATAAATAAGGTAATAGTTTGATAGATATTCATATGTTATTCTTCGTTACGGTTGGGCGGTTCGCCTCCCGACGGTTTTGTCAGCGTCACGAAACGAGAGGCGGATGGACTCGGTAATCTTTCCCTACACATTCGTAGAGGAATCATTACAATAGTGATCGTCACCGTTCCTCGTAATTAAGACATGAACGCGAACGTGGATACCACTCGGTCGTCGGAGTGTTACCCGTTCTGGAAGGGGTACCTCCTCGCAGTGGCCTTGTCGATCGTTTTGTGGGTTCTCTTCATTGGTCTCCTCGTTTTCTAGGGACGTGGAAACGAGTGGACCGTCGGACGACCCATCGTGATCTGAATATTACATAAATGCTATCTTGGATGAACCGATATACTACAACGAAACGATGACGAGGGATGAAGCGTTGATAGCCATCGGAATCATTCTCGGCGTGTGCGGACTCGGATATACGATAATCGGAATTTGAGAATCACAGGGTAAAGAGGAACACGCCACCGAGGACCGCGAGCGTTCCGATACCGACGCACACGGCCCAGAAGGACACCCGTTGACGACCCGTAGCAGGGCGTCGATGGTAATATACCCGATAACGGCGCTGGTTCCGATGGCGATGACCGCCGCTTTCAGTGAAACGGTCGGGAGTGCTCCCGTTTTGAGGACGACCAACATCCCGGCACCCGCCGCCGCCGGAATGCTCAGCAGAAACGAGAGGCGAAACGCGTTCACGCCGTCGTATCCCCGGAAGAGGAGCGTTCCGGCGGTCGTCCCCGACCGGGAAACGCCCGGAAGGATGGACAGGCCTTGCATACTCCCGACGAGCACCGCATCCTGCAGCGTTGGCGTTTCCCGGTTCCCCAGTTCGAACTGGTCGGCGGTTCGAAGCAGGATACCAGTTCCAATCAGCAGGACGCCGATGAGCGCCACAAATCCGCCGCCAGCGAGGTCAGAGACGACCGCATCGAGGGTTACGTACGCGAGGATACCGACGATACCCGACGCGAGCATCGCGACGACGATGAACGACAGTTCGGCTTGTTGCTCATCGAACGCCGAACGAGGACGCCACGTCGGAAGCGATTCGAGAACGCGTTGAACCTCGTCGCGATAGTACACGGTCGCCGCGATAGCCGTTCCGAGGTGCAGAAAGAGCGAAAACTGAACGGCCGCTTTCGGCTGTTTTCCCATCGCACGGAGGAACAGCGTGATGTTGCCCTCGCTCGATATCGGCAGCCATTCGAAAATTCCCTGCAGAATACCAGTTACAAATGCGATTACGAGGGAGGTATCGACCATTAACGGTGGGATATTTCGCAAAGAACATAGGCGATTCGGTTTCTGTCGTTTCCCGTTAGTTCGACGACGATACACAATGATATACTGATTACGTGTTCGATTAAAACTCCGGTGTGGATCGAACGTGCCGTCTGTCTACTTAATGACTGTCCATGTTAACCCCACAATAAATGGATCTACAGACGTGAAGTGATACTATAGATGGCGATCGCAGACCCCAAGTTAGAACTCCCAGAATTCGCTGGCTTCTGGACCGCATTCCTACTTTCGGTACTCGTCTCCCTGTTCCTGTGGGTCGCAATATTCCGGCTATTCTAATATTTTTGCCAATCCGAATTTGCTGTGGATTTCGAAGAAGTATCGGATAAACAATGTCGTAGTTTGAATTCGATCAGTCGAGGTAGCCGCAGATGAGATAGCCGAACACGAGCGCCGAGAGTATCGAGCCAATCGCGACGTTGAACAGCGAATATGCTTCGAACATCTGATGGACCGCGAATCCGAACGCGAACGCGAGCATCGCAACGTCGACGCTGTCCCGACGGACGATTCCTTCGAGGATACTTCCCCCGACGAGTGTGAGGTACGCGAGGCCGCCAACCACACCGACCTGGAGGAATATCTCGACGTAGGAGTTGTGCGGCGAGTGTCCGCGAATCCTCTCGACGGAGATGAACGGGGCAATGACGTCGTGCGTGTTGACGACCCCGTATCCGAACGCTGATGGAGCGTGGTAGACGGCCTGAACGCCCGCTTTCCAGAGGACGAATCGACCGTTCGTGTCTATCGGCACTATCGACAGGAAGATTCCACCGATGAACAGGACCGTCATCGCTCCCAAACCGACGACGGTGAACGGGAGACTCCGACGGTCGAAAGCCAGGTATCCGACGTAGATGACCGATGCCAGGCCGAACGCGAGCCACGACGACCGGGAGTAAGAGAGGACGAGGGCGAGGACGTTCAACACCAATAGCGGTATCGCCATCGAGGCCGCGACGTACCGCCTTTGTCGTACGGAATCGCTCGCCAACACGAGCGCTCCGAACGCACCCGCGAAGGCGACGATTCCGGTGGTGTTCGGGTTCGAGAATATCGACTGGAGGAAATGGGTTTGCCCGAAGAGCGGGAGGTCGAACGTCGCGTGATACAGTTGGATTTGCAGCCACGACAGTTGGTAGTTCCCGACCACGTACGCCGGAAGACCCACCAAGGCGACGAATCCGGAGATGAGCGATACGGCCCACAGGAAGACGTCACGATTGACGTATCTCGGCAGGAAAAAGAGGCTCAGTCCGAAGACGAGCGCCACGTACACGACGAACGATGCCTTCGTCGACCCGGCACTCATCTCGTTGACGTGATAGAAATACACCCCGAGCAACACCGAATACGCGCCGATGAACAGCGCCCGACTTCGGACGAACTCCACGAAGCGATGGCCGAGAATCGGGTACAGAACGTACAGTATGTAGACGAACGCGACCTGGAAGGTCCGCCCATCCGGCGGAATGTACTTGTTGTGTTGTCGCAGGAGGACGAACGTCAGCAGTATCAGTACGGACACTTGTGCGACGTGTAGCCACAAGTTCCGGTCCCGGTTGTAATAACTGTACATGAGCAACAAAACCGGAGCGAGGTAGAGATAGAGCATGTCGATATGAAACGATCCGTACTGTTCGGGTGCGTTCGGCACGCGAAGAAGAACCGCGACGAAGAGGAGCGGTATCAAAAGCAGTTGGAGTAAGGCTATCGGCTGAAACTCGCCGGTAAGGGGATTCAGGGATACGGAGGTCGTTCGTTGGTCACGGATACTCATTGGTTTGGTCCTCTCTATCGGTACTACCGTTGAACCATAGCATAAAAAGAGTATTTCTTTGTCTTTTTGTATAACTTAGGAAGAACTAAACATGACACATCCCAAATAGATGATTGCGAATACGGGAGTCGAGGCGTCCACTCGGAAGTGTAGATCGTCGTGGATAATCCCTGTCTTCGCTCGCTGAAGTGAGTGAACGTCGATGGAGACGTATATTCCACACAAAGTTAATCCGGTTTGTCGTCCTGTTTTCACACGATGCCGAACGAACTATTCGATTTGGAAGGGGAAGTCGCGGTCGTGACCGGCGGAACGCGGGGTATCGGACTCGCCATCGCGCAGGCGTTCGCCGACGCCGGTGCGGCCGTCGTCCCCACGTCCCGTAGTGAGGACGCCGTCGATGCCGCCGTCGAGGACGTTCGAGACCGTGGCGCGGATTCGCTGGCATCGCCCGTCGATGTCGCCGACGAGGACGACATTACGACACTGTTCGACCGCGTGGAGTCGGAACTCGGCGGTGCCGATATCGTCGTGAACAACGCCGGGTTCAATCCGGACGACGCGCTCGGAAAGCCGGAGGACGTCTCTGCAGACGCCTTCGATTCGGTGATGGACGTCAACCTCCGCGGTGCGTTCCTCTGTTCGAAACACGCTGCGGAACGGTTACACGAGTCGGGCGGGAGCGTCATCAACGTCGCCAGCGTCGGCGGGATGGTCGGCCTCCCGCGCCAGCATCCGTACGTCGCGTCGAAGCACGGCCTCGTCGGACTCACGCGAAGCCTCGCGCTCGACTGGGCACCGACCGTCCGAGTGAACGCCGTCGCCCCGGGCTACGTCAGCACCGACCTCACCGAGGGACTCGAAGCGAACGACCGACTCCGCCAGTCGATCATCGACCGAACCCCGATCGACCGCTTCGCGGAACCCGAGGAAATCGCCGCACCGGTCCTCTTTCTCGCCAGCGACGCCGCCTCGTTCGTCACCGGAAGCTGTCTCACCGTGGACGGCGGATGGACGGCGCAGTGATGGGGGCAGGCGTTCCGCCACAACTCCTATCCGCTGGTCGCTGGTATCCGACGATATGGTTCGACTCTCTTCGACGGTGATCCTCGCCGGTATCGTCCTGTTGCTCATCCCGATTCCCCCCATCGCGACGATTCTCGGGATACTCACCCTCGCCCTCGGGGCCGTGCTTCGATTCATATTCGACATGTAGTGGGGCGAGCCGCGATTTACCCGATTTTCGTGAGCCGCGTTTCACGGTTATCGCGGTGTCAACCCGACCGCGTCCGCGAGCAGTTCGTGTGACCGGAGTTCGTCCTCCGGGTTCGCGAACTGGTTCTGCACGATGACTTCCTCGACGCCGGTTTGGCCGGTCATCTGGTCCAACAGATCGCGGACGGTATCGGGACTGCCGGAGATTTGACGCGGCCATTCGTGCGGAACGATGGTATCTGGCGTCGGATCGGGGACGCGCCGTGTTCGTCGATAGCCGTCTCGACCGAGTAGATCGGGTCCTCGTTCACGCGGCCCTGCTGTAGCCGCTGTCGGGTTGCCTCCGGCACCGCGCGAAGCCGTGCCGCCTCCTCGTCCGTCTCGGCACAGGTGACGTTCACCGCGATCATGCCGTACGGTTCGTCCGGCCCCGCACCGTTCGGCGACGGCTGGAAGTGGTCCCGATACACCTCGAACGCCCGGACTGCGGGTTTGGGTCTGATGAACGACGCAAAGCAGTAGCGAAGCCCCAATTCGCCCGCGATTGCCGCGCTCGACGGGCTGGAGCCGAGCACCCAGACGTCCGGAATTCCGTCGCGTGAGCGCGCGACGGACAACTGTTTGAAGGGATTATCGTCGTCGAATCCGCCGTAGAGGAACTTCGTCACCTCGTCTATCTTTTCGGCGTGGTCGTTGGGGTTTCGCTGCTGGCTCCGCTCGTTCTGGAGCGCGAAGTCCGAGACCGGGTTCCCCGTCGCGCGTCCGAGTCCGAGGTCGATGCGGTCCGGGGCGAGCGCGTCGAGGACGCGAATGCTTTCGGCCACTTTGTACGGGCTGTAGTGATTCAGAAGCACCGTCCCGGAGCCGACGCGGATATCGGACGTTTGGGCGGCCAGATGGGAGATCAGCACTTCGGGCGACGTGCTGGCGAGTCGGTCGGTGAAGTCGTGGTGTTCGGCCACCCAGAATCGTGAGTATCCGAGCCGTTCGGCGTGCTGTGCGCGTTCGAGCGTGTTTTCGAACGCCTCCGTCGCCGTGCCGTCCTCCGGAATCGGTGCGAGGTCCACGAGCGATAGTTCCATACTCGGGATTACCACGCGAAACGGATAACCGTGACTTCCCCGGAAGTTTCGGTGTCGTATTTCGGCTCTCGGATTAGCGGGAGAACAACTGCCGGAGGCGGTCCAGTAATCCGGTCGATATCGACAGTTCGCGGGCGATTTCGTTCACCTCTTCGTCGGAGAACTGCGAGTCCCGGCGCGCATCCGCGACCCATCGTTCCCACTCCGAGTCCGAGAGGGTCCCCCGCGAATCGCTTTCCCACTGGTCTTCGAGCGCTTCCCGGTCGGCGAAGGGAATGTCCATTCCGCTGTCGCCCCAGTAGAGCGGTGCGAGTTCGAACTCGTATTCCTCGTCGTCCACGAAGCGAACCCGATACGGGTAGCCGTTGTAGAGGATGAGGTCGTCCTCCGTGACCGTCTCCCCGTTCGGAAGCCGTAGCGTGCGTGTCATCTACTTGCCGTCGAGTACGTGAGCGAGACTTTTGTTCGTTCGCATGCGTGACCCGACCACAACTCGGTACGATCCGTCCCCGGAAACCCGCCGATCGTCCGTCTGACCGGAACGCATCCATCGGATGGCGTTGCCACCAGCGACAGAATTCGGTAAATATATTCTTGACATCATATATTCGAAAGCGATTCGTTCCGGGATGGATATTCCTCGTGTCACGTTTTTATACCGTGTATGGATTTGGGAATTATTTCCCCCACGAGATGAGAATTTCACACTACGTACGGCCGTTACTACTCGTTTCCGCAGACACCGACCGACGCAACTCGAACCGGATTCGAGCGTTCGGTCCATCGAGTCCGATCAATTCCCGACAAAAGCGGTGGAGGATGAGAATTTCGTCGAAATTCGCCCTGACGGAACGATACGATCGGTTCGATCAGTAACGTACCAAATTTTTGTTTGTTTACAGCTCAGCTAATATTTTTGATGATATGGTCGGTGACCGCTGACGGAACCGGAAATCGCGTGCAGTCGTCGACGGGTCGTGAGTCGGTTTCACATGCAAGCCCAGGCCTTAGACGAGTTCGACCGCTGCTAGAAAACGATGTTCGGACCACTCACCGTCGGGAAGAAGGCAGCAAAGTTCGGCTACAAACGATACGGGATTCCGGGTGCGGTCGCCGCAGGTGGTACCGGCGTCCTCGGATACATCGCGGTACGACGCGCCGTCAAATCGGTCGTGAAGCGGAAGGACGTCGGCGGGGCCGTCGATGCGGGAACGATACAGTCGGCGGTCGAGGAAGACGGACTCGACGCCGTCACCGACCGTGAGACGCTCGAATCCGCGATCGACGAGGAAAAGCTCGGTTCGGCCATCGACATCGAGGACGTCCAGACGGCGGCGGAGGAGGAGACGGACGGAATGAACGAAGGACAGGCGGACGAGGGAGAGGCGGACAAGAGAGGGGCTGACGATGGAGGGGGGAACGAAGGTGACGACGACTCGAACACGGACGCCAAATCCGCCGACGAATCGTGAACGCGACCTTCGGCCGACGGTTGACTCGCTCAGTCGGTACGCTTTTGCGCTTCTATCGTCCTACTGTCTACTAATGACCGACGGCGGAACCAAAGCCGAGGAAAAGGTGCCGAACAGCAAGGTTGCGCGGGTACTCCGCGAGTACGATCTATCGGGCTTCGACGAGGAACTGGTGCATCGTTGGACCGCGGAGGGAGAGGAACGGCGTAGCCTTCGACAGTTGGCCGACGACGTGAACCGGGAACTGGTTCGAGTCGCGATGGAGAACGCCGGAATGACGATACTCGACGGCGACGTGCCGAACACATATCGACTCCTCACCGACGACGACGTGAGCGCGGGGATGCGAACCGAGGCCGAAACCACACTCCAGCGCGAGGGTGTGGACGTCGAGCGCCTCCGTTCCGACTTCGTCTCACATCAGGCCGTCCACACCTACCTCACGAAACGTCGAGGCGCGGAGAGTCCCGACACGCCGTCCGACGAGGAATCGGTGGAGCGCGGCGCGGAAACGATCCGACGACTCCGAAGTCGGACGGCGGCCGTCAGCGAGAAGACGCTCAGGACGCTTCGGGACACCGACCGCATCTCGCTCGGTTCGTTCGACGTACTGGTCGACGTTCGCCTGTTCTGTGAGGACTGCGGGAAACAGTACGATGCGGTCGAACTGATAGAGTCGGGCGGCTGTGACTGCGGAAACGACGAAGAGGCGTAGCTCCTTCCGTTTTCCCGATACCGTTCTCCCAACCTTCAGTGGCGCGTCCGTCGGGTTTTATAATTCAGCGGTTTGATTACACGGTTTGATGACCGGTACCACACTCCATCGAAGCGAATGCATAGTCCGCACCGAGACTACCGCCGCGGCAATCCCGGAGGTGAACTGAATGGAGGAAATCAGCACCGACGACGCGCCGCCGAGCATCGGCCCCTTCTCGCAGGCCATCCGCGACGGGAACCGGATTTACGTCTCCGGTCAGGGACCCGTCGACCCCGAGACGGGCGAAATCGTCGAGGGAACCATCGGCGAGCAGACGGCGCGCACACTCGAAAACATCGATGCCGTCTTGCAAGCCGCCGGGCGTTCGCTGGACGACGTGGTCAAAGCGACCGTGTTCGTACAGGACATGGACGATTACGACGAGATAAACGAGGTGTACGCCGACTACGTCTCCTCGCCGTATCCGGCCCGAAGCGCCGTCCAAGTCGAGGATCTGCCCATCGATATCGGCGCTCGAAATCGAAGTCGTCGCGAGCGCTCGCGGGGAAGAGTGATGAAGAGTAAGGAGGTGATGATATGAGAGCAGTCGCAGTTCGGCGCGGTGAACCCGGCCCACAACTCATCGACGTTCCGAAACCGTCCCCGGAAGCGGGAGAGGCGCTGGTCCGGACCCTTCGGGTCGGCATCGACGGCACCGACCACGAAGTCATTCAGGGAAATCACGGCGGCTATCCGGACGGCGAGGAGTACCAGATCCTCGGCCACGAAGCCGTCGGCGTGGTCGAGGACCCGAACGGAACGGCGTTCGACGCGGGTGACCTCGTCGTCCCGACGGTCAGGCGACCGGTAGGCGAACCGAACGAATACTTCGAACGCGGCGAACCGGACGTCGCTCCCGACGGAACGTACCTCGAACGCGGTATCGTCGGCGCACACGGCTACATGTCCGAGTACTTCACCAGCCCAGAGCAGTACCTCGTCCCCGTTCCCGACGAGTTCGCGGAGACCGGATTTCTGGTCGAACCGATCAGCAACTCCGAGAAGGCCATCGAGTACGCCTACGCCAGTCGCTCGGCGTTCGAGTGGACGCCCGATTCGGGCCTCGTCCTCGGTAACGGCCCGCTCGGATTGCTCACCTTGGCGATGCTCGTGACCCACGACGATTTCGACTGCGCCTACTGTCTCGGCCGCCGGGACCGACCCGACCCGACCATAGACATCATCGAAAAACTCGGGGCGACGTACGTCGATTCTCGTGAAACGCCGGTGGATGACATCCCCGACGCCCACGAACCCGTCGACTTCGTCTACGAGGCCACGGGTTACGCTCCACACGTCTTCCAGACCGTCGATGCCCTCGCGCCGAACGGCGTCGCCGCCCTGCTCGGCATTCCGGGCGACCACACGTTCGAAATCGACGGCGGTCGCCTCCACCGGGACATCGTGCTCCAGAACAAGGCGCTACTCGGGAGCGTCAACTCGAACGTCCGTCACTACGAGATGGCCAAGACATCGCTCGCGGAGTTCCCGGACTGGCTCACCGACGATCTGATAACCGGCGTATACGACCCCGAAGACGCCGAGAAGGCGTTTGAATCCGGCGACGACGTCATCAAAACGGTCGTGGAGTTCGACACGCTGTAGAATTCGCCTATTTTCTTTTCACGTCGAGTTCGGATTCCAGTCGATCCGCCGTCTCGTGCTTCTCGATTTTCCTGTAGGCTCGAACGAGCGAGTCCAGAGGGAGTAACGGCATCGCCGGGTCGTCGCTCGTCTCCAGCGAGACCTCGCTCAGATCGATCAGCGGTTCCTGCTGTGGCTTCTCGTCCCGGCTGAATATCACTTCGAGTTCCTCGCCGCCCACCTCGTACGTGTCTATCTGTGAGTAGCCGAGTTCCCGAGTATCGACGAAATCGTCCGCGAACTTCGCACGAAACTCCTCCGCCGCTTCCTCGGTAGCGAGGATGTCGATGTCGTTCGGGTCGTCGTCGAGTCCTCGAAGCACGGTATCGGTGCTGCCGAAGAGACACCACGTCGCGTGGTCCGAAACCCTCGTACGGATTTCGTCCAGCACCTCGCGTTTGACGGGGGATAGGGTCATGCTACTACCGAGGTAGGCCGAACGTAAGAACCCTGCAACTACCGATCTGACTGTACAGACTGCACAGACTGCACAGAAACCCGCAACAACCGATGTATCGCTCGGTCGATCGACCGCCGTGTTTCGACCGGACTGAACGAGGGTGACTGGACAGCAGATACCTCCGTTTCTCCCGTTATCCCTCGACTTGCGCGACGATCCGTTCGACGGCGTACTCCGCTTCCTCGTCCGTGAGACACATCGGGTTGACCGTGAACTCACCATCCGTGAGCGCGTCCGCGCCGACGAAGACGCGTGGTTCCTCGCGTCGCAGGCCGCCGACCACGTCAGTCGCGGTGACGCCCGCGAGTTCGGCATCGACGCTGACGACGACCTCCGGCGCGACGGCGGTTTTGTCGTCGGCCGTGAGGTGCGTTTCGTATCCCGAAACGGCGTCGAGTTGCTCGGCGATTCGCTCCGAGCGGTCGAGCCATTCCGAGATGCGGGCGTCGTGGTCGTCCTCCACGAAGAGTTGGAGGGCGCGAATCAGACCGACGAGTTCCTCCTTACCGACCTTCATCGGGCGACCGATTCCCTGTCGCGGGACGCCACCGAGTTCGCTCGGGTTCACGAGTTCGGGGGCCGGTTCCCACACGTCCTCGGCTGCGTGCATGTCGAGGTGTTGGGCCGCGACGGACTCGACGAGGTCCTTCCGTCCGGCGAGGATGCCGTCGTCTGTCCGCGAATCGCCTTCCCACCGCTGAACGCGACGAGGTCGGCACGCCTCGATGAAGGCCGAGAGGTTGCTCACGGGTGGAAGTTCAGCGGCCGCGTCCACGATGACCGGAACGCCGTTATCGTGGGCGATTTCGCAAACGACTTCGAGCGGCGGTTCGGTGTAGGACTTCTCCATGTACGCGACGGCGGCCGTGTCCTCAGTTATCGCGTCCGCGATCTCCCACGGTTCGACGTTGCGCGATCCCGTGCCGAGGTGGCGGTCGTTCGATCCCACGTCCACTATCTTCGCACCAGCGGCGCGGAGCGCGTGGTCGTAGCCGGTTCGATGGGTTCGCGGCATGACGATTTCGCTCGGTACGTCGTCCGTCTCCGGCAGTCGCGCCATCGCCCCGATGTCGTCTCCAGCGATACACGTCGCCGCGCCGAGCGCGAGCGCGCTCGACGCGCCGCAGGTGACGTACCCCGCGTCCGCGCCGGTCACGTCGGCGATCAACTCGCTCGCCCGGGCCTGTAGGTCCGAGAGGCGGACGAACGCCTCCGATGCTTGTGCCATCGCCTCGACGGCCTCCGGTCGGATGCGACTGCCACCGATCCTCGTCTTCGTCCCCGTCGCGTTGACGACGTGCGGGACACCCAACTCCTCGTAGATGGTTTCGTTCGGCATACGAACGTCTCGCGCGGCACGGAATAAATAGATTCGCCGTTCGCGTGAGGGATTTGGTCGGGACTCGAATTTCGCAACGCGAAACGAACCCGGTCGAAAATAGAATCCGAATCCGAAAGCTAACAGACGCGGTCGAGAACGCGCTCCCAGAGCGTCGGGAGGCCGTCCCACGACAGCAGTCCTTCGGGTGCCCAGTGGGGCGCACAGTCCGTCGCGTAGGCGAACGAACTCCCGTCGCCGTAGTCGCCGATGGCGAGGAACGGGTCGTCCTGCACAGTCGCCCAGACTTCCGCTTCGGGTTTCGCCGTCGTCCGGTTGTAGCCGAGGACGTGCGGCCACTCGTCCGGCAGGTCGGCGTCCGGAACGCCCTCGTTTTTCGGTACCGCGCCGCTCGGCGTCTCCACGCGGTCGTCCCCCGCAGCGATTTCGACGGGGAGCACCGTCGGCGAGCGGCGTCATGCCGTAGCGCGCCTGTCCGCCCTTTCCGGCGAAACTCATGTAGCCGCCGATCATGCCGAACGCGCCGCCGTCACGGACCCAGTCGGCCAGCACCGCACAGCGGTCGGCGTCGGTATCGCCCGCCGCGACTCGGTCCGTATCTGGAGCGAGTCCGCGCCGATGTCGCTCAGTGGACGAGGTCGTACTCGTCCAATTCCTCGGCCGTCCGCGGGAAGGACTTCGCGGCGACGTGACACGGTTGATAGGTAACCGACGCGCCGACCGATTCGAGCGTCTCGATGAACTCGTCGGCCGATTCGCCGTATTCGCTGTCGTGCATGACGTTTCTCCCTTTGATTTCGAACTGCACGGTCGTCCACGATTCGCCAGCGAGCAAAACGTTCGTCATTGTTTCCGGTGTCAAACCCTTGGGGTATAATCCTATCGTTCGGGCGTATCTGTCGCTCGCTTCAGAACGGGAACAGTCGCGCCGCCTCGTCCTCGGTGAGCGGCTTGCCATACTCGCTCGCCTCGAACGCCTCGGCGTACTGGACGTCCGTACCGTCCGGACCGTACCGTTCGACCAGTCCGTCGCGGTACCGACCGGCCACGTCCGAAAGCGCCCGAACGTGGGGAAGGCCGCCGTTTCGCAACCAGCGGAACCGCTCGTCGGGGTCGTCGGGCACCTCGTCGATGGTCCCCTCCACGTACGGAAGCCACTCGTACATCTGACTGTCGTGGCAGTCGAGCATCTCGAACTTGCGCTCGACGGTGTCGTCGATATCGACCACCACGTCCGGCGAGAACGGGTTGGGTCGGTCGAACGTGTCGCTCATGTACGCGAAGACGGGGTTCGATTCGAGGGCGGCCGTCTCGGGGCAGACGTTCGGCACGGCGACCATGTAGGCCGCATCCCGCACGAGTTGTGCCGTGTAGCGGTGGTCCGGGTGGTAGTCGTTCGGGCGGTGAGTGATCACGAGGTCGGGACCGAACTCCCGAATCCGTTCGATGAGTCGTTCCCGGTTTTCGAGCGACGGTTGGAGTTTTCCGTCCGGGACGTCGGACAGTTCGAATTCGATACCGGCGACCGCCGCCGATGCGATTCCCTCCTCACGTCGTCGTCGAACCAGTTCTTCGCCGTCGAGTTCGTGGTGTCCGGCGGAACCGTCCGTCATCGAGAGGAACAGCACGTCGTGACCGTCGTCGGCATATTTGCACGCCACACCACCGGCTTTGAGGTCGCAATCGTCGGGATGCGCGCCCACGACGAGAACTCCCAAGGTATCCGTAGCCATCAGTTGCTCGAACACGATTCCCTGACATAAGTTCTCCGGGCGACGGGTCCGAAACCGCCGCTGTGGGGAGTTATTTGTAGGTGGACTGTGAGGGTGGGGTATGTCGGTTACGAACGTGTCAGCCATCCCCGTAGAGATGGGTGTCCAGCCACTCGAATCGGGACTGGGTCTCGCCCCGTACGTGAGCAACCACGATCAAGTCGAATCCGTCACGCGAATGCTCGTCAAAGTCGAGACTGACGAGGACGTAACCGGATGGGGCGAGATGCTCGTCGGCATGAAATCCGCCGCGGTGACCAAGGCCGTCATCGACGACGTGATCGCGCCGGAACTCGTCGGTCGCGAAATCGGCGACATCCGCGACTTCGTCGAGTCGTTTTATTTCCCATACGTGAAAGTCCGGCCGTTCCTGGGGGCCGTCGAAACCGCACTCTGGGACGCGCTCGGGAAGAAACTCGACGCGCCGGTGTACCAACTGCTCGGCGGCAAGACCCGCGACGAAGTGGAAATTGCGACCTGTCTCGGCATCCTCGGACCCGAAGAATCGCGCACCTACGCGCGGCGAGCGGTCGATCACGGGTTTTCCACGTTGAAAACGAAGGCCGGGCCGGATTGGCGCGAGGACGTGGAGCGAATCCGCGCGATGCACGACGAGGTGGACGGGGAACTCGAATTCCGACTCGACCCCAATCAGGGGTGGGCGTTCGAGGACGCGGTACGCGTCGCCACCCGCCTCGAAGAGGAAGGAATCCTGCTCCAGTATCTCGAACAACCCGTCCGCATCGACACCTACGGAACCTACGCCTCGCTTCGAAATCGCGTCCGGACCCCGATAGCGGTCAACGAGGACACCTACTTCCCGCGGAACCTCCGCTTTCTGTTGCAGGCCGACGCCATCGACGTGGCCGTCGTGGACCTCGTTCCGGCGGGCGGCATCCTCGCCGTCAGAGACCAGGTCGCCATGGCGGCCAACGCGGGCGTCTCGGTCTCACACCATTGCGGATTCGACCTCGGCGTCAAGACGGCCGCGGTGCTCCACACCGTGGCGAGCACGCCCGGCATCAACCTCCCGCCGGACAGTACGTACTACGGATGGGACGACTACGTAATCGAGGACCCATTCGAAGTCGAGGACGGCGCGTATCCGGTGCCCGACGGACCGGGCCTCGGCATCACGGTCGATGAGGAGAAGGTCGAGCGCTATCGGTGTGATTGAGAAGTAGAAAGTTCGAAATCAGTCGCCCTCGGCCGATTCGCTCGTCGTCGCGGGACCACTTCCGCGAGGTCTTCCCCCGACAGCGGGGGGCTGTTCCAGTACTCGTGATTGCCCTGCTGTCGGAAACACGCCGTCCGGCGGCCGTCGCCGTCGTGGTCGGTCAGCGACGGACACTCCTTCGTACACGCTTCGCGGGCCTCGGGACACCGCGTGTGGAACCGGCACCCGGACGGCGGATCGGTGGGCGTGGGGATGTCGAGCGAGCGGATCGGCGGGTCCGAGACACCCTCGGAGCGGTTTCTGAGGTCAGAAGTCGCCCACAGGAGCACCTTCGTGTACGGGTGCTGTGGATCGTGGATTATCTGCTCGGGCGTGCCGACCTCCACGAGTTCGCCGAGGTACATGATACCGATCCGGCCGTTCGCCCGTTGCGTGAGGTGTTTGGCGTTGGCGAGGTCGTGGGAGATGTAGAGGTAGGACGTGTTGAACTGTTCTTGTAATTCCAGCATTAGGTCCATCATCTCGGCGCGAAGACTCACGTCGAGCGCGCTGATGGCCTCGTCCGCGAGGATGAGGTCGGGGTTCATCAACAGCGACCGGATGAGAGCCACGCGCTGTTGTTCACCGCCCGAGAGTTGATGCGGATAGCGGTTGGCGTAATCCTCCGCCGGGGCCATCCCGACGTATTCGAGCAGGCCGTAGATGCGGGCGCGTCGGTCCGCCTCGCTCATCTCCGGTTGCCAGTGTTTCAGGGGGTCGGCGAGGCTCGATTCGACGGTGTAGTTCGAATTGAGCGAGCTATCCGGGTCCTGATGGATCATCTGGAGCGACCGACGGATTTCGCTGGACGAATACTCCCCCGCTGATTTTCCGCCGCCGAACCATCCACTGGATTCCTTCGTTTCCCAGACGTCCTGGCCGCGATAGAGCACTTTTCCCTCGGTAGGGCGCTGGACGCCGATGGCGGTCTTCCCGAGCGTCGTCTTTCCACACCCGGACTCGCCGACGAGGCGACGATGTCGTTTTCGTACACGTCGAGGCTCACGTCGTCCACGGCGTGGACGGTTTCCGAACCGGCGAGGCCGAGCAACCGCTCCTTCTCGAAGTGGACGCTCACGTTTTGCAGGGAGAGCAACGGTTCGCCCGTTCGGTCGGTCATCGTCGCTCACCTCCGTCGGCGTTCGCGTTCACGTTCGCGTTCACATCGGCTCCCGAGTCGCCGAGCGACAACGGAATTTCCTCCCTGGCGTTTCGCCAATGGAAACACGCGGCGTCGTGGCCGTCGGCCACGTCGTGCAGGTGCGGAACCTCGGTTCGGCACGTCTCGTCCGCCAGCGGACAGCGCGGATTGAACGAACAGCCCTTCGGAAGCGACACGGGGTCGGGACTCGATCCCTCGATACCCTCGATGTCCATCGCCCGGTCCGAGATGTTCGGCACGGCGTTGAGCAACGCGCGAGTGTACGGGTGGGCAGCGTGGTCGAGGAGTTCGTCCGTCGGGCCGAGTTCGACGAGGTCGAAGGCGTACATCACGGCGAGGCGGTCGGCGAGGTCGGCGATCAGCGGCAGGTCGTGCGTGACGAACACCATTGCCAGGTCGTACTTCGCCTGTAGATCCTCCAGCATGCCTATGATGGACCGCTGCATGAGGAGGTCGAGCGCCGCGGTGGGTTCGTCCATGACGACCACGTTCGGGTCGTGGACGAGACCGAGCGCGATGAGCGCCCGCTGTTGCATCCCGCCCGACAGTTCGTGCGGATGCGAGCGGAGCACGCGGTCGCGTCGAGGTAGAGGTCGGTAAGTAGCTCGCGAGCGAACGCCATCCCCTCGGCGCGGTCGGCGTCGTGCGCGCGGAGCGTCTCTTCGAAGTGACTGCCGATGGTCATCGTCGGGTTGAACGCACTCTGAGCACCTTGGATGACGAACGATATCTCGTTCCAGCGGAGCGCGGTGAGTTCCTCGCGAGAGAGCGAGAGCACGTCCATCGGTTCGCCGCCGTCCGGCGGATGGTAGATAATTTCGCCGTCCACCTGTCCCGGCGAGACGATGCGTCCAGCATCGCGGAGGCGAGCATCGACTTTCCGGACCCGCTCTCGCCGACGATGCCGAGCACTTCGCCCGCGTGAACGTCGATGCTGACGTCGCGGAGAACGCGGGAGTCCCCACGGTCCATGCTGAAGGAAACGCTGGCGTCGCGTACTTCCAGGATCACGTCTTCGTCGGGGGGCGTGCTCGCTCCCGGCGTGGATCGATAGTTGGTCGCCATTTCGGCTACCTCCACCGGCCGTCGGTTTCGTGGTTCCGGACGGCGTGTCGATGGCTTTCGCAGGCGATTCGATTCGGGTTCGTGGTTCGTGCGGTGTACATGGGTCGTATCGTGGATCGTGAAGTCATCAGTTGTACCCTATCAGTCGGAGTCCGAGGTGGCCGAAGATGGCGTAAACGAAGGCGCTCGTCCCCAGTATGGCGAGCATTCCGGAGAGGACACCGTTCGTCACGAACGGGACGTACCCCGAGAGGAGGAGTGCAAGCACCCAGAAAACGACGCCCAACATGGTGACGAAGGCGATGAACGATTGACGGACTGCGAGCAACAGGGAGACGGTCTGCCCGTGGTCGGCTTCGACGCTCATTCGTCACCTCCGGCACTCTCGTGGCGGGCACGCAGTCGGACGTTGAACACCCGGTCGAGTCCCTGTGCGAGCAGGATGAATCCGAGCGAGATGAGGATGATGAATATCATCGGGATCAGCAACCAGTGGATCTGGTTCGGATTCGTCAAGTTCGCGTTGTTGTACGCTTTCTGCATCATGATCCCCCAGTTCAGATTCGATTGGGGGAGGATGTGGAGGAAGTACAACGCGACGGATTCGAAGATGATGCTCCGGGCGCTGTTGGCGAAATTCACCGAGATGTACGGCATCAGGTTCGATATGACGTCCTTTCGGAGGATGTGGAACTCCGAGAGGCCCATGATACGCGAGGCTTCGGTGAACGACTCCTCGCGGATGCTCAACACCTGCGAACGAATCGTGCGCGCCAACTTCGGCCAATTGTCGATTCCGAGGATGAGTCCGACGACCCACGACTGTTCCGGTTGATAGATGCTCGCCAGCACGATGACCAGCGCCAGTCCGGGAATCGTGAGGACGACGTCGGTGAGCGTCATCAGCGCGGAATCGGTGCGTCCGCCACGGTACCCCGCAACCGTCCCGATTATCGTTCCGAGACAGACCGAGAGCAGCGCACCGGCGAGAATCATTTCGAGCATCGCAGGTGCGGCGTGGACGACTTGCTTGAGAATCGACTTTCCATACACGTTCGTTCCGAGCGGGTACGCCCAGTCCTGGAACGGTGGGATGAATATCGGACCTTCCATCACCGTGGCCTTCGACACGAGAACGATACCGAACGGCTCGATGGCGACGATGGCTATAGCGACGAATCCCAGGAGGATGAGCGAACCGACGAGCGCGCGCCAGTCGTCCAACAACACCGCGGTCGGCGCGTAAATCCGTCGTTCGAACGACCGGCGTGCTTTCTCGCGCGTCGTCAGTTCGGGGACGTTCGACATCTGCGTGAAGATGCTGTCGTCGATACCACCCCTGGACCGCTCGCTCGTCCCGCCATCGGTCCGCGTGGTGGGTTTCTCGGAGTCGTCAATAGGATTCACGGCTGTTCCCTCCTTTGACGCGGGGATCGATGACGCCGTAGGTCAGGTCGGCGATGAGGATGCCGAGAAGCGTAATCGCGGTGAAGAAGATGAACGCTCCCATGATGACCGGATAATCTCGATTCATGAGCGCGTTGTACGTCACCAATCCCATCGCGGGATAGTTGAAGATTTTCTCCAAAATGATGCTGCTGCCGAAGATGCTGGCGAGACCCATCATGATGCTCGTGTAGACGGGCAACAGCGCGTTCCGACCGACGTAGCGGATGGCGATTCTCCCCTGACTGATGCCGCGTAGTTGTGCGACCCTGATGTAACCTTCACCCATCTCGCGGATGCAGTTGCCCCGGAACGCCAGCGCACCGCCGAATCCGGCGATGAACGACGACAGCACGGGGAGGATGGCGTGTTTGACGACGCCGACGATGAACGGTAAGTTGAGTCCGGCCGTCGTGTTCGGGTCCATCCGTCCGCCGCTCGGCAACCAGCCGAGATAGAACGAGAAGACGATGAGCGAGAGGATGGCGACGATGTAGTACGGGACGGTGGTGTTGGCGATGGAAACCATCGTCATTCCGGTGTCGAACGGGCTTCCCTCGTTGTACGCCATCACCGCGCCGAGCAGCAAACTGACGGTCGTCCCGAGCGCGAGGCCGTAGATGCTGATGAAGATCGACCACGGCATCGCTTCGAACAGGATGTCGAAGACGGGCCTGTTCTTGAATATCGATCGCCCGAAGTCCTGATAGAGGACGATGTCTCGGAGGTAGTCGTAGTACGCGACGTACCACGGCTGTGATGGGTCGATACCCGTGTAGGTTTGCACCATCGCGTTGATGTGTTCCATCTGCTGGGCCGATGGACTGTTCCCCTGTTCCAGCATCTGTTGCATCAGATGGATCTTCACCATCTGAACCGGACCGAACGGAAGCATCCGGTACAGAGCGAACGTTACTGTCAGCGCGAGGAAAAACACCAGCACTGACTGGCCGATCCGCTTCCAATAATACATCGTGTTACTGTGCTTGTGTTTCTCCCACAGCAATAAAGGTATGGGAGAGATTGTCTGGAACGGACCATTCATTACGGTCCTCGACGAGGGGACGATATGACACTCCTCACCCGAATCCTCGACGTATTCGGACGCGGAGACGACGATGACGCTGAAACGTACCAGTGTATCAGGTGCGGCGAGACCTTCGACCGCGAGTACTACGAGTGCCCTGCGTGTGGCGTGCAACACGGCGTCGCGCGTGTCGACGGCGGGTCGGACGAAACGTTTAATTCCTGACGAACGAGTGACCCGAACGAATGTCCCACAGGTTGACCCTCTTCGATTACGTCTGCTCGAACGCGGATAAGTTCGCGCTGTTGCTGGCCTTCGAGTGTCTCGCCGGTCTCCTCTCGCTCGCGCTCTTCTTCGGTTCCGAACCCGGGACGTCCCAACACGTCGTTTCCATCCTGAACATCGCGGGTGCGAGCGTGCTCGGAGCCGCGACGGCAGGGATTCTATTGAAGTGCTACCGTACGTGAAAAACAGCCACGTGGATGACGGTTGGTGTGGTAGTCGATGCGACGTGACGACGCGAAACCGACTGCGACGGTTCGCCTACTTCGTCTTGGCGTTGATGTGTCCCTTCATCAGGAACTCCATCGAGTTGGTGTAGTGTTCGTTCTTCGTCTCCTTTGCGTGTGGATGGTCGTCCACCTTCCCGGTCGGGAAGTCGAACTTGTCCTCGTTGCCCCAGTACGCCCGCGTCTCGTCGTAGAATCCGATGTGGGGAACTTGCCAGTTAGTGTACCACATCAGCTTCCGGGTGAACTTCTTGACCTCCTTCGTGGACTGGGTCTGGGACATGATGTTGCCCCACTTGACGGGGTAGAGCGTCTGTTTCGCACCGCCGTTGCCCATCTGTCCGACCTTCGTCGGATATTTGGGACGGATGGGTTGGTTCAACTTCTTGCTCCGATTCTGCGTGAGGTCCGGCATCCGGCGGTCCACCTTACAGGACTTCGTCGGTTCCTTCGCGTCCACCACTTCGTCGAACTTCCCGATTCCTGCGACGCTGAGGGTCGAGTACGCGTTCGCCGGGTGTGAGGTGTCCGAGAACCAGTTGACCATGTCGAAGTCGTGCGTGTCCGTCCAGCGCTTCCAGAAACCGCTGCTCGACGGGATGATGAGTTTGTTCCCGAATCCGAACTCCTTGAGCTTCGGGCTGACGTAATTCCCGATGGTCTCGTAGATGTTCCACGGCGGCGTGAGGTAGGTGAGTCCCTTGACCTCGTCACCGCTCGAATCGGCCCAGTACTTGCCGTTCTTCGAGTACCCGGCGTCCTTGAGCACTTTCTTGGCTTTCTGGGGTTCGGAGTTGCGACCGTATCCGATGAGCTTCTTCCGGAAGCCCTCGCCCGCCCACTGGTTCGTCGCCTTCGTGGACATTCCGGTGACGGTGTCGCGCGGTTTGTAGTTCAACCCTTGCGTGCTCTTGATGACCTGCACGAGTTCGTCGTGGTCGAGGAGGTAGGCGATGGCCCGACGAACGGGGCGACGTGCGAGGTGCTTGTTGTTCCAGTTCATCGAGAGTTTCACGATGCTGGAGGTGGGGAACCGGTTGAACACGTCCACCTTGCCGTTCTGTTTGGCCTGATTTATCGTCTTGTCTCCCATGTCGAGTTGCCCGGCGTTGAGCGCCTGAATGGCCTTCTGCTTCTCGGAGATGAGGTGCCAGTTGAACGTCTTCAGGTTCGTCCAGTCGGCGCGCGGGTGGTCCTCGTACTTTTCGTGGACGGCGTTGGTTGGCGAGAGCTGTTTCGGCTTCCACATCCCGCAACCGAGGCCCTTGTCCACGAGGTCGTTCAGGGTAATCGTCGTCGACGTCAGGTCCTTCGTCACCTTCTCGACGGCACTTTCGCCACCGGCGTCCTCGTACTGTTCGAGCCACGATTTGAAGTAATCGTGCTTGACGACGGTGGTGAAATACGGGGTCGCCGTCTTCTGGAGCGTGGGATTAGCCGTCCGGACAGCGTGTGTTTGAGCGTGTGTTTGTCGACGACTTCCCAACTGTCGTCGGTGTTCTCCGGACCGTAGTTGGCTTTGTAATCGCTGATGAGCTGTGCGGTGTGGACGTCCTGTGCGGTCACTGGTTTTCCGTCCCACCACGTGTAATCGTCCTTGAGTTTTATTTCGACCTCACAACCGCCTCCCTTGAGGTTGATCTCGTCCGCGAGCCAGTAGATGGGGTCCCCGTTCGCGTTGGGGTACACCAGCGACTCCCACCACATGTAATCCATCCAGTACTCGGTGTTCTTGGTGTCCGTGAAGGGGTTGATGTTGGAACTGCTCGGCTGCCAACTGACCGGCGCGCGCATGTTCAGTTCCGTCGTGACCGGCGAACCACCGCCGCCACCGTCGGTCCCGTCCGAACCACCGTCGGTGTTCGACATCGTGACGTCCTGGTCATTGGGATTGTCACCGGCGCAACCGGCCAATCCAGCTATCGTCGCGCTGCCGCTGAGCGCCATCCACTGGCGACGTGTCAGACGACTCCTATCTGGCTCGCCGCTAGAACCGTGGTTGCTGTTAACCATACTCGATTCGATATTAAAATGAACATAGAAAAAGGTTTGGGTTAGTGACTGTCCGACGTGTGAACCCAAAACCGTTTGTACCCGGACGACAGGTGGGAGATATGGCTTTCAGTGCAGAGAGAAACGGCGACGTCGCCATCGTCACCGGGGCAGCGAAGGGTATCGGTCGCGCCATCGCGGAACGACTCGCGGACGCGGGAACCACCGTCATCGTCGCGGACGTGGACCGGGAGGGAGGCGAGGAAACCGTCTCCCGCATCGAAGAAAGTGGAGGTACGGCCGAGTTCGTCAGAACCGACGTAAGCGAGTCCGCCGATGTGGCCGCGATGGTCGAGGCGACGATGGAGCGCCACGGGAGCATCGACGTCCTCGTGAACAACGCAGGCGGGTCGTTCGACGACGGAAACGTCGCCGACGTCTCCGACGAAACGTGGGAACGGATCATCGACGTGAACCTGAAGGGACAGTTCCTCTGCGCTCGGGAAACCATCCCCGCGATGGTCGAATCGGGCGGCGGGTCGATGGTTCACATCTCGTCCATCAACGCGAAAGTCGGCATCGGGTTGGCCTCATACTCCGCCGCGAAAAACGGGATCATCGCGCTCTCCAGAATCATCGCGACCCAGTACGGTCGACACGGAATCCGTTCGAACGCCGTCTGCCCGGGGAGCATCATCACCGATGCATCCAGCGAGAAACTGACGACGGAGGGACCGGTTCGGGAGGAGTGGTTGAACCAGTATCCGGTCGGTCGGTTCGGCCGTCCCGAGGACGTGGCCGCCGCCGCGTTCTACCTCACGTCCGACGACGCGTCGTTCGTCACCGGTACCGAACTTGTCGTCGATGGCGGCCTCTCCGCGGGCCTCGACCAGCAGTTGGAGACGATGATGTACGACATCGACGAACCGCCGATGTGAGACCGGAAACGGACGCGAAACCGAAGATAAACGCGGAACCGAAAATACTACCGAACCACGGTTTTCCGGACAGAAGTATAAGTAGCCCGGCGAGAAAGCGGAGTTATGACCACCGAGTGCCGTCGTCTCACCGATTACGGACACGTTTTCGCCGGTATCGACCGTTGGAACCGAACGCATCCGGAATTCTCCATTCCCGAACGATTGGTGTCACAGAACGTCTTCGCGCCGTTCGACGGGATGGACGTGACGGCGTGGGGCGGGTTCGAGAACGACGAACTCGTCGCCTTCGTGCTCGGAAAACGACTCACGGAAGCCGTTCCGGACTTCGCGGACGGAACCGTGGGGTGGATCAGCCTGTTCGCCGACGATTCGGATGACGACACCCATCTCGCTTCGGAACTGCTCGCCACGGTCGAGCGGGACATGGCGGCACGGGGCGTCACCCGACTCCGATTCGGCGGTGACCCCGGTCAATTTCTGCCGGGCGTGCCGACGGAGTTCGACACCCTCCGGGAATCCCTCCGCGAAGCGGGATTCTCCCCCGACGGGACGTATTTCGACCTGAAAGGCGACCTCGCGACGTACGAATCGCCGCCGCGAATCGCGGACGTCGGTTCCGCGTGGCCGAACCTGACGCTCGAACGCGTCGGCGCGAACACCGAACCGCTGTTCGCGTTCCTCTCGGAGCAGTTCCCCGGTCGATGGCTGTACGAGGCCCGGAACTTCGCCCGCGTTCCCGGCGGTGCCGACGATTACTGGCTCCTTCGAAACGACGGGAAAGCCGTCGGATTCGGTCGAACCAACACGCCCGAATCGGGATATCGCGGCGGCAACGTCAACTGGGTGGACCGATTCGACGGGCGCGTCTGCGGTCTCGGACCGCTCGGAATCGACGAGGCGTATCGCGGCCACGGGTGGGGCCTCTGGCTGGTCGCCACGCTCGCCGAGCGGTACCGCGATGCGGGCTACGATCACATGATCATCGACTGGACCGACCTCGTCGGCTACTACGCCAAACTCGGCTTCGAACCGTGGGTCGCCTACGAGTCGTTCACGAAGGAACTCGACCGGGAGACGGCGCGATGACCGAGCGCATCATTATCGGCCTGATGTCCGGGACGTCGCTCGACGGCGTGGACGCGGCCTGTTGTCGGATTCACGGCGATGGAAGGGACGACTACGACGTCACGGTCGAATCGTTCGTCACGGAACCCTACGATTTCGGGCTCCGAAACCGAATCGAGGCGGCCTGTTCGGACGCGGGAACCATCACCGAGGCGTGCACCCTGAACGTCGCGCTCGGAACTGTCTTCGCGGATGCGGCCGACGCGGCGGCGTCGGCCGCGGACATCGACCTCGGAGACGTTGACGCCATCGGCTCACACGGTCAGACGGTCCGACACGAGCCTGAACCGCGGAAAATGCCGGGAGGAGAGGAGCGGTTGCGTTCGACGCTCCAGATCGGCGACGGGAGCCTCATCGCGAACGCACCGGCGTCACGACGATAGCCGACTTCCGCACCGCCGACGTCGCGGTCGGCGGCCACGGCGCGCCGCTCATCCCGTTCGCCGACCTCGCGTTGCTCGCCGACGACGAGTCGTTTCGAATCGCCCAGAACGTCGGCGGCATCGGGAACTGCACCGCGCTTCCATCCGGTGCGGGACCGGCGGACGTGACGGCCTTCGACACCGGTCCCGGAAACATGGTCATCGACGGCGTGGTCGAACTGCTCACCGACGGCGAGCGAACCTACGACGAGGACGGGAAAACCGCCCGCGAGGGAACCGTCGATGAATCCGTCCTCGCCGACGCGATGGACGTCGCGTACTTCCGCGAAGCGCCGCCGAAATCGACCGGGCGCGAACGGTTCGGCCGCGAGTACGCACGGGAGTTCGTCGCCGACTGCCGCGAACACGACTGCTCGGAGGCGGATATCGTCGCGACGGCGACTGCGCTGACGGCCCGCTCCATCGCCGATGCCTACCGACGATTCGTTCCCCGTTCTCCCGACGAAATCGTCGTCTCGGGTGGCGGCGCGTTCAATCCCACGCTGCTCGACATGCTCGACGGGGAGGTGGACGCACCGATACGAACCATCGACGAATATGGCGTCGGTGCCGACGAAAAGGAAGCCGTCGCGTTCGCCCTGCTCGCCGCGGCCGCACTCGACGGCGTCCCGAACAACGTTCCCGGCGCGACGGGCGCATCACGACCGGTCGTCATGGGCAAGCGCTGTCCGCCGACCGACCGATAGGGTCCGGCAGTCCGTCTTTTTCGAGTGCTCGGGGTCTCCGTTCTATCGATCGACAGCTTTCGGTACCGTCGAATCACCAGCGACGACGCTTCGACGGGGAATCGAGGTCGAAGCGGAATATCCGTGGCGAGAAATCGGCTCGAAATCGGTTTCGGACGGGCCGAAATTCGGCACGAAAATACAATGATGACGAATAGCGGCGAGAGATACCGAGCGTCCCGCCGAGAACACCATTACACGCTTATGCTCGTAATGCCCTCTGCGAGCGAAAACCCATCGAACAGCGCCATGAGGTTAGTTCACACGGAGTTGGGGACTGATTTCGCCCCTTCCGAATTCGTCGGGACGTGCGAACGAACACCGAATGGTACGAGAGCGCCAAATTATCGGTCGAGAATCCCTATACGACCCGTTTCGACTCAGTCGAAACGGGTGACGATGTACCGCTTTCGGCGAGTCCTCCGGACTATCGAAACGAACGACAAACGTCGACGGATACGACAAACGTCGACGCATTGACGTCGACTGATAAACGCCGACCGAGGAAAAGAGCTCCTTACGCGGAATCCGCGACACCCGGTAGGTCGTGGAGTTGGGTGAGCGATTCGATTTCGTACGTCGGTTCCTCCGGGAGTTCGTAGCCGTTCCGGTGTTCCCGACGGATGAAGGCCGAATCCAACCCCGCCCGGTGGGCGGCACGAACGTCACACGCGCTGTCCCCGACGTAGAGACCGTCGGTCACGTCGAGGTCGTTCATGGCCTTCTCGATGTAGTACGTCTCCGGTTTCGTCCGGTCGAACCCCTCGACGGTCGGGTCGCGGCCGTACACCGCCTCGAACAGGTGCGCGAGGTCGAAGCGCTCCACCATGTACTCGATGGTCGCGTGCTGGTTGCTGCTGACGAGACCCATGTCGTGATGGTCGGCGAGGTCGAAGAGAACCGAGCTATCGTCGTAGAGCACCCGCTCGCCGCGGTCCATCATCCCGGACTGAAGCGCCGACGCGTTCTCCTCTCGCTCCGGCCAGAACCGTTCGAAGTCGATGTCGTGACGGGCACACGCCCGTCGCATTTCGTCCATCGTCGCACCGGCGATGAAGGCGTTCAGGTCGTCGACCGACGGCGAGACGTCGAACGCGCCGAACGTCGCTTCGACCGCCTGTCGATAGACCGTCGGGTGGTCCGAATGGAAGTCCAACAGGACCCCATCAACGTCGAACAGCACCGAATCGTATGTCATTGAGTACTCCCTAGCGGCGGAGAGGACAAATAGGTTATTCACCGAATTTCCACGGACCGAGGGGTTAAGTCGATGCCCCACCCTCATCCGGCACCATGGAACGCTCGATAGACGACGGGTCGCTCGAAGCCACCCTCACGCGGGGAATGAACGAGGGTACGTATCCCGGCGCGGTGGCCGCAATCGGGTCGGCGGACGGTATCGAACGAATAGCGGTCGTGGGCGACCGCGACCCCGAACGGGGGAAAGCGATGACGCGCGGGACGACGTTCGACGTGGCCTCGCTGACGAAACCGGTCGTGACGGCGACGACGACGCTCTCGCTCCTCGAAGCGGGCGAGATCACGCTGTCGGACGAACTCCGGCGACACGTTCCGAACCTCGACGGTCATCGACGCGGCGGAATCCGACTCCTCGAACTCGTGACCCACAGTTCCGGGTTCCAACCGTACTCGTTCTCCGAGGAGTGGAGTTCGGTCGAGGACGTGTTGAACGGCCTCGAAAACCGGTCGATACTCGAAGCCGAACCCGGCAGTCGAAACGAATACAGCTGTCTCAACTTCGTCTATCTGGCCGCGGCACTGCGGGGCGCGACCGAGCGCTCGTTGGGTGAACTCGCCGAGCGACACGTCTTCGGTCCAGTCGGAATGGAAGATTCGAGCCTCGGACCGCTGTCCGATACCGGAAACGTCGCCGCGACGTACGACCACGACTACCGCGACCGGATACTCCGCGGCGAAATCCACGACCCGCTCGGTTGGGCGATGGACGGGGAAAGCGGAAACGCGGGGCTGTTCACGACGGTGGACGACCTCGCGCGGTTCGCACGGGCGTATCTCGCCGCCGACGGGACGCTCCTCTCCGCGGCGACGTCGAGCGCATGCAGGACGACTGGTTGCCCGGTCTCGACACCCGTCACAGCCTCGGGTGGCGACTCGCCGACGAGACCTACCCCGCGCCGAACTGGTCGCGCGTCGGCCTCGGGCACACGGGGTACACCGGAACGTCGTTGTGGCTCGACCACGACTGCGACAGGTTCGCGATTCTGCTCACGAACCAGGTGTACGACGGGAAAGGAACCGGCCTCATCCGGTTCGTCGAGCGGTTCCACGCGATGGTCGCCGCCGGACGGTTCGACTGATTTTCCCCCGCCGACCGGGCAATATTTAATACACGGCGCGAACGTTGGCTGGTATGGTCGCAGTCTGGAGTTATCCGTGGCGTCTGCTCTCTCAACAGCCCGATAAGACGAGGCGTGAACTCGCCGAACTGGGCGTGACGGGCGTCAACGTCGCCGCGCACTATCACTCCATCCGAACGCTCAATCCGCGTTCCTCAGGCACGCTGTTCGAATCGTACGAGGGGGGGTGCTATTTCACACCTGACTCGAAGCAATTCGCCGACACGCCCATCGATCCGCCCGTGAACGACATCGACGGCCACCCCGACCCGTTCGGGGACGTCGTCGAACGGTTGACCGACGGCGGAATCGACGTCAACGCGTGGCTCGTCTGTTTTCACAATACGAAACTCGCGACGGAGAACCCGAATTTTCGGGTCGAGAGCGCGTTCGGCGACGCCCACGAACACGCGTTCTGTCCGTCGAATCCCGAGGTTCACGCGTACTTCGAAGGCGTCGTTCGCTCGTTGGCCGACTACGATATTTCGGCGATCAACCTCGAATCGATCGGTTTCCCGAGCGTCTTCCATCCCCATGGTTCGACGTTCGGTCACGCGAAGAACCAGGTCGTCCGCGGACCGGACGAGCAACTATTGGTCTCCCAGTGTTTCTGTTCGGCCTGCCGGGAGCGAGCGGCCGACCACGCCGTCGATTTCGACCGTGCCCGCGAAGTCGTCCGGTCACTGGTACGCGACGTTCTCCGAACACCGGAACGGCAGGTCGAATCGCTGGCGCAACTCGCCGAGGAGGAACCCGTGCTCGCGGACCTCTTCGACTTCCGCGCGTCGTCATCGACGAGTTCCTCTCCCGAATCGCGGCGGCCAGCGGCGACGTGGAGTTGACCTACCACGGCGGACGGACTCGGCCGCGACCCGAACGACGGGTGGCCAGCGGGGGTCGTCCTCGACCGGATTCGACCGCATCTCGACCGAATCATCGCGCTCTGTTACACGGACGACCGGGACCTCGCCCGGCGGCGAGTTCGTGGGTATCGAGACTCCGTCGAGATGCCGGTCGATGTCGGAGTCACTCTCGACCCTGACGTCATCGGTTCCGAGGACGAGTGGCGGACCTTCGTCGCAGAGGTCGGTGAACTCGGCGAGGAACTCCACGTTTATAACCACGCGCTCATGGGTGAGGCCCATCTCGACTGGCTGAACGCGGCGGTCGTCAAGCCGGAGAACTAGTCCCGATTCACACGGGGTTTTTTAAGGGGATAACGCATTGCCAAAGATATGGTTACGCTCGGCGTAGAACGTTACTGGACGATTGTCCCGAGACGGTCGACGGCGAACGGCTCGGACTCATCACGAACCCGTCCGGTACCGACAGCAACCTCAACACGACGATAGACCTCCTCGATGCGCGCGACGAGTTCGACTTGCGCAAACTGTTCGGGCCGGAGCACGGCCTGCGCGGCGACGCGCAGGCCGGTGTGAAGGTCGAAGACAGCACCGACGACCGAACGGGATTACCGGTGAAGAGCCTCTACGGCGAACAACGGCGACTGAAACCGGAGATGGTGGACGATATCGACACCATCGTGTACGACATGCAGGACGTCGGCTGTCGGTTTTACACGCTCATCTACACGCTTGGATACGCGCTCAAGGGAGTCGCGGAAGCGGACAAGCGGATGGTCGTCCTCGACCGTCCGAACCCCGTCTCTCCGCTCCCGGTCACCGGAAACCGAATCGACGCGAACGTCCTCGTTCGTCGGCGGCTACGAACTGCCCATCGTCCACGGGTTGACGGTCGGCGAGTTGGCGACGTACTTCAACGGCGAGTTCGACATGGGTGCGGACGTGGAAGTCGTCGAAATGCGCGACTGGTCGCGGTCGGATTGGTTCTCGGACACCGACCTCCCATGGGTGTACCCCTCGCCCAACATGCCGACGCCGGGAACCGCGACGCTGTACCCCGGAATGTGTTTCTTCGAGGGGACGACCCTCTCGGAAGGGCGCGGAACGACGAAGCCGTTCGAACTCGTCGGCGCGCCGTGGATCGACGGGGACGAGTGGGCGTCGGAACTGTCGAGTCAGGACCTGGACGGCGTCGCCTTCCGACCGGCGTACTTCTCGCCGACGTTCTCCAAACACGAACGCCGAGAACGTCAATGGCGTGCAGATTCACGTCCTCGACCGGGACACCGTCGATCCCGTGATGGTGGGCCTGACGGTGCTCGCCTCGGCGTTCACGACGTACGACGATCCCGAGTGGATCGCCTACGACGACGAGTACTTCATCGACAAGTTGGCGGGCGGAAGCTATCTCCGGGAGACGATCGACGACGCGGACGGATCGACCGACCCTCGCGAAATCGCCGAAACCATCGTGAGCAGTTGGGAGGACGACGCGCCGAGTTCCTCGACGCACGGGCCGAGTACCTGCGGTACTGATAGCCATGACGAGCGCACCAAGCGAACCGGAATCACCGACATCGTCATCAGCATCGACATCGACGAATCCGCCATCGAACGTCACCGGACTGGAATCGGCGGTCGCGGCCCTCTCGCTGGAGGAGAAGGTCGGCCAACTGTTCGTCGCGGGATTCGACGGTCTCACGCCGACCGGGGAAATCGAGGAACTCGTCGCCGAACGGAATCTCGGCGGTATCATCTACTTCAGCCGTAACGTCGAATCGCCCGAACAGGTTCGAACCCTCTCGCGGACGCTACAGGGGTTCGTCCCGGAGGAACTGCCGCCGCTGTTCGTCACCATCGATCAGGAGGGCGGCCGAGTCGCACGCCTCTCGTGGGGGACCGAACTGCCGAGCGCCATGGCGCTCGGCGCGGCAGACGACCCGGAACTGGCCGCACAGGCCGGGAACGCCGTCGGACGGGAACTGCGTTCCCTCGGGATCGACATCGACCTCGCGCCGGTTCTCGACGTGAACAACAACCCGGACAACCCCGTCATCGGCGTCCGGTCGTTCGGCGAACACCCCGAACGCGTCGCGGAACTGGGTGCCGACTTCGCGGGCGGGCTTCAGGACGCCGGTGTCCGTCGACCTGCGGAAAGCACTTCCCCGGCCACGGCGACACGGCGGTCGATTCCCACCTCGATTTGCCGGTCATCGACCACGACCGGGAGCGCCTCGACGCGGTCGAACTGTTGCCGTTCCGGCGGGCCATCGAGGACGGTATCGGGGCGGTCATGACGACGCACGTCGCGTTTCCGACCATCACGGAGGACGCGGAGCGACCCGCGACGCTCTCCCGAAGAGTCGTCACGGGACTCCTTCGGGAGGAACTCGGCTTCGACGGCCTCGTCCTCACCGACTGCATGGAGATGAACGCCATCGCCGACGGCGTGGGTACTGCGGAAGGGTGCGTGCAGGCCGTCGAAGCGGGGTGTAACCAGATATTCGTCTCGCACACGCCGCGCGAGCAGCACGCCGCCATCGACGCCGTCATCGACGCCGTCGAATCGGGACGCATTTCCGAGGAGCGGAACGCCGCCGCCGTTCGGCGGGTGTTTCACGCAAAGGGAGCGTACGATGCGGGGTACGTCGGCGACGAGAAGAGTGGGAGACCGCGGCCGCCGACTGTCAAACGGTCGCCCGGACCGTCGCGGAGCGCGGCGCGTCGCTCGTCGCGACGACGCGGACTCGCTCCCGCTTTCCACGGGCGACCGCGTCTCGGTCTACGAGTTCGAAGGTGGCGACGGGACCATCGCCGAGGAGTCCCACGACAGCGGCGGCGAGTTCGCCTCGGCACTTTCGGATGTGGGCCTGACGGTGGACAGTACCGTTCTCGGGGTTGGTGAATCACCCGGAGAATCCGTGGACGCTGACCGCCCGACGGTGATCCGTACGTCCGACGCGGCCTCGAATCCCGAACAGGCCGACGCCGTTCACGACCTGGTCGCGGCGGGCGCGAACCCAATCGTCGTCGCAACGCGGAACCCGTACGACCTCTCGACGATGCCGGACGTCGGGACGTACCTGACGACGTACGACGACACGCCGCCTCGCTCGCGCCCGTGGCCGACCTGCTGGTCGGCCGCGGCGAGTTTACCGGTCAGCTTCCGGTGACGATTCCGGGCGTCGAGGAACCATAAACGGTCGTTACTGCGCCTGCTCGGAAACGTTTCGAAACACGTCGGCCACCTCGTCGCCCAACCTGTCGAGGAGTTCCTCGCCCTTTTTCGCGGTGGCCAGTTTCGGGTCCCCGATGGCTCCCGAATCGGAGTACTCCTCGAACGGGCGGTAGGTCGAGAGCGGGCCGCCGACGTGGAGGTCCTGTATCCCGCGGTCGTACGGTTCGTCCAAGTATTCGGCGTCGGCCTCGTCCATCTTCACGAGTTCGGGGTACAGATGGCGCATGAGCGACGTTTCGAACTCGCCGCCGTGGGACATCCCGCCGACGTCGCTCTCCCGAACCTCGTCGATGAACGGTTCGGCGAGTTGGAAGTAGGTCAGTCCGGCGACCTCCACCCCTTCGTGTTCCTTGCCGACGATGCTGACGGCGCTTCCGATGGCGTTGCCATTGCCGCCGTGGCCGTTGACGAAGCAAATACCGTCGAAGCCGTTTTCGAGCGCGGTGTCGGCCACGTCGGCGAGCAGGTCGAGCAGGTCGTCCAGTTCGAGCGAGATGGTGCCCCCGAGCGAGAGGTGGTGGGGCGAAAAGCCCGACCACACCGGCGGCGTGACGAGGAGCGGGACGTCCTCCGCGGCGCGCTCCGCGCCCTCGTGGGCAACCGCGTCGGCCAACAGCGTGTCGGTGGCGACTGGGAGGTGGTGGCCGTGCTGTTCGATACTGCCGACGGGGACGACGACGACCGACCCATCGGCCGCGCCGACATCGCGGATTTCGCGTCGAGTCTTCGCCGCCCACGCGACGGGGGAGAGACGCATCGCTGCAGTCATGGGATACACTGCTCGTATCGGCCGTATAACGGTTTGGGTTCCGTCAAGACGGAACGGCGACGCCGTGACGAGTCTGTCGAGCGGCGACCGGAATTAAAATTCAAAGATATAGAAATAAATTTTATTGTTCTATAGCTCTATGATCGGGTATGGCGGGAGAAAAGCGGAGGTTCGATGGAATCGAACGGGAACTGACGACGAACGCGTCGAGGCGAACGTTCCTCAAAGGAACCGGCGCGATGGTCACGGCGGGCGCGCTCGCCGCTAGCGGGGCCGAGGCGGCGAGTGGCGGCAATCGCGTCGTCGGGTACTATCCCTCGTATGCGGGGAGTTACACGCCTTCGGACGTTCCGTTCGACGAACTCACGCACTTGAACTTCGCCTTCCTCGACGTGGCGTCGGACGGGACGGTCAGCGTCGGTAGTTCGTCGGACACGGATCTGCTGGACGAACTGGCGACGTACGACGACACGAACACGGTGTTCATGCTCTCCATCAGCGCCGGATGGTACTCGGGGACGTTCTCGGACGCCGCATCGACGGCGACGCGACGCCAGCGGTTCGCGAAGACGGCCGTCGATATCATGGAGGAGTACCAGTTCGACGGTCTCGATCTCGATTGGGAGTACCCGGACGGGTCGGTTCGGTCCGCCGACCCGCACAACTTCTCGCTCCTCCTGAAGGCGTGTCGGGACGAACTCGACGCGCGATTCGGCACGTGGACGCACCTCTCTATCGCGGCGTCCCCGAACCCGAACGTCGTGGACGACGCCTACGAGGTGGGAACCATCAGCGACTACCTCGACCACGTCAACGTCATGACCTACGACTATCACGGGGACTGGAGCAGCGAGACCAACTTCAACGCGCCGTTTTTGGCCCCGAAGTCGTCGTCGGAGTTCGACGTCAAACACCACATGCAGTATTGGGCGGGGAAGCCAATCGCGAAGGACAAACTCGTCATGGGAATGCCGTTCTACGGACGGTCGTATTCGGGCGTCGCGTCGGACGACGACGGACTGTTCAACTCGTTCGACTCTTCGAGTTCGGTGACCTATTTCGACATCCAACAGAACATCAAACCGCAGTCGGACTACGTGTACCACTGGCATTCGACCGCTCAGGTTCCGTGGCTCTATTCCGCGGCAGAAAACACGTTCGTCTCCTACGACGATGCGGCGTCGATCGGAAACAAATCGGAGTTCGCGAAGAACAACGGTTACGGCGGGACGATGTGCTGGGAGCTTTCGCAGGACGCGAGCAATACTCTCGTCTCGACGATGCACGACAAGATGAACCCGTAGTCGGGTTTCGTTTCGGTTCTTCGTCTTCGGACTTTCTCACGCGTGTGCGAGTTTCAACTCGATGATGTTCTTCGCCCTGAGGAGGTCGTCGAGGAGCGGACCGTCGGGGTCGGCATCGATCCTGCTCGTCGGACCGGAGACGCTGATAGCACCGATGACTTGGCCGTTCTCGTTTTTGATGGCGACCGCCACGCATCTGATGCCGGGCACGCGTTCCTCGTCGTCGACCGCGCGCCCGTTCTCGCGGACGTTCTCCAGTTCGGCGCGGAGTTCCTCGCGGTCGGTGATCGTCTTCGGCGTTTCGGCGGGCAACCCCAGTCGGTCGAAAATTTCGTCCACCCTGCTCTCCGGCAGGTACGCGAGGACCGCCTTCCCCAGCGCGGTCGCGTGGAGCGGGACGCGTTTTCCGGGATGGGTATCGAGCGGAATGGCGTCGCCGCCGCGTGCGTTGTAAATGTACACGCCGCGGCCGCCCTCCTCCACGAGCAAGTTCGCGGACTCTTCGGTCTCGTCGGCCAGTTTATCGATCTCCGATTTGGCGAGTTCGTACACCTTGCGCCGCGAGCGGGCGTACTCCCCGAAGTCGAGGAACTGGAGACTCACGTAGTAGGTGTTGTCGTCCCTGACGACGTAGCCCCGCTGCACGAGCGTCCGGAGGTGATTGTGGACCGTGCTGTCCGGGAGGTCGAGATGGGCGGAAACCTCGGTGAGACGGGCACCGTCGAGTTCGCGCAGTGTCTCGATGATGTCGAACGAACGCGCGGTCGTCCTCACGGGAGTCGGTGATTCTCGGGTCATTGCCCTCTACGCTTCTTCGTTTCCCGGAGGACCACTATATAATTTCCTTCGAAACGGACGTGCCAGATCGATTTCCTTGATTTTCAGCAATGTTTTCGAACCCATCCTGACCGCTGACGCCCCCCTCGATTCGCGATGACGACCGGAATCCTATTAACCACCCCCATTTAAATCATTGAAGTTGTTTACGCGACAATAATAGAATATGTCAGAATTAGGTTTTTTCGTCCGGCGCTGGACCCGTCGGTACTCGACTGAAGACCATCCCATCGTGGAACGAGTCGAAAACAAGAACGTCCGGAGAGCCGCTGGAGTTACTGAACCCGTTCGCTGGGATTCGATTCGACCGGTTCGCCGACCGACCGGCGTTCGCTCATCTCCTCGACCGACAGGAGACACGAAATCCGATGGCCGGAACCGGGTTCCGTTTCCTCCAAGACGGGTTCAGTCTGCTCGCAGGCTTCCCCGATCTTCTTCGGACAGCGGGTCTGGAACGGACAGCCCGACGGCGGGTTCAGCGGACTCGGAACGCTTCCTTCGAGCAGGATGCGGTTGCTCTTCAGTTCCGGGTCCGCGTGGGGCACCGCCGAGAGGAGGCTCTCGGTGTAGGGGTGGAACGGGGCCGAGAAGACCTGTTCCACGGTGCCTACCTCGGCGACCTTCCCGAGATACATCACCACGATGCGGTCACAGATGTGCTGCACGACGCCGATGTTGTGCGAGATGAACAGGTACGAGAGACCGTACTCGTCCTGAATCTCGTTCAGCAGGTTCAGTATCTGTGCCTGAACGGAGACGTCGAGCGCCGAAACCGGTTCGTCACAGACGATGAGCTTCGGTTCGACGGCGAGCGCGTGCGCGATGGCGATGCGCTGTTGTTGTCCGCCGGAGAACTGGTGGGGGTACTTGTGGATGGAATCCGGCGAGAGACCGACGCGCGTCAGCAACTCGCGGGTTCGCTCCCGCTTTTCCTTGCCGGTCGCGATGTCGTGTTTCTCCATCGCGCGCCCGATTATCTGGCCCACCGTCTTTCGCGGGTTGAGCGAGGACTGCGGGTCCTGGAAGATCATCTGCATCTCGCGGCGCAGGCTCCGGATTTCCGAACTCCCCATCTCGTGGATGGGTTCACCTTCGAAGTACACCTCACCGTCGGTGGGTTCGAGGAGCTTCAACGCGGTGCGTGCGACCGTCGATTTGCCACAACCGCTCTCGCCGACGAGCCCCACCGTCTCGCCCTCGTAAATGTCGAAATCGATGCCGTCGACGGCTTTGACGGCCTGTCGTTCGAGCGTCGGGAGACCGCCGTCGGACCGCGAAAACGTGAGGTTACCCAAGAAACCGTCCCCGGCGGGGAAATGCTTCTTCAGGTTCTTCACCGCGAACAGCGGCTCGCCGCTGCGGTCGATTGCTTGCGTTCGTGTCCCGACTCCTCGGCTTCGTATCCCTGACTCAGATCGAGGTCGTTCGCGTGGATACACGCCGCACGCGAGGTCGTCCCTTCGACCGGAGCGAGTTCGGGGTTCCCGCCGGTTCGACACGCCTCGGTCGCGTACGCACAGCGCGGCGCGAAGTTACATCCCTGCGGCAAGTCGGTGAGGTCCGGCATCGCCCCGTCGAGCGTCGGGAGTTCGTCGTACTGTACGTCCGCTTGGGGAATCGAATCGATCAAGCCGCGCGTGTACGGATGGCGCGGGTTCTCGAACAGGTCGTCGAGTTCCGCGGTCTCGACGAGGTTGCCCGCGTACATCACCCCGACGTGATCGCACGTCTGGGCGACGACGCCGAGATTGTGCGTGATCATCAGGATGGCCATCCCCTTCTCGTCCTGTAGGTCGTTCAGCAGGTCAAGGATCTTCGCCTGGGTCGTCACGTCGAGCGCCGTCGTCGGCTCGTCCGCGATGATCAGGTCCGGCTTACAGGAGAGTCCGATCGCGATGAGGACGCGTTGGCGCATCCCGCCGGAGAACTCGTGGGGATAGTCGTCGAACCGCTCCGCCGCATCCGGAATCTCGACGTCCCGCATCACCTCGATGGCCTGCTCGCGCGCCGCCGGTCGGTCCTTGTCCTGGTGGTGCATGATCGTCTCCACGATCTGTTCGCCGACCGTGAGCACCGGGTTGAGCGACGACATCGGGTCCTGCGGAATGAGCGCGACTTTGTTCCCGCGAACAGCGCGCATCTCCTTCTCGGAGAGCGAGAGCAGGTTCTCGCCGTCGAAGAGAACTTCGCCGCCGGTGATTTCGCCGGGCGTATCGATGAGTTGGAGCAGGGAACGCGCGGTGACGCTTTTTCCGGCACCGCTCTCCCCGACCAAACCCATCGTCTCGCCAGCATCGAGGGCGAACGATACGTCGTTTGCGGCGACGACCGCCCCGTCCTCCGTGAGGAACTCCGTCCTGAGGTCGCGAACTTCGAGGAGGGGTTGCCGTCCGCCGTCCGTGTTTTCTCGGTTCATTCTATCGAATCCACCTTGGGGTCGAGAACGTCTCTGAGGCCGTCACCGAGCAGGTTGAACCCGATGACGGTGACGGCGATGGCGATACCGGGGAAGATGATGATCCACGGCGCGGTCTGCATGAAGCCGCTCCCGTTGTTGATCATCAGTCCCCACGAGGGCGTCGGTGGCTGTGCACCGAGTCCCAAAAACGACAGGCTCGCTTCCGCCAGCATCGCGAAGGCGATGTTCAGCGACCCCTGCACGAGCAGCGGGGCCGAACAGTTCGGTAACACCTCGCTGAAGATGATGTATGGGTTGCTCTCCCCGCGGGCGATAGCCGCCTCGACGTACGCCTCGTTTCGCTCGGACAACGTCGCGCTCCGGGCGACGCGGGCGATGTACGGCGTGTACACGAACGCCAACGCGATGATGACGTTGTCGAGTTCCGGCCCGAGAACGACCAACAAGGTCAGTGCGAGGAGAATGGGCGGGAAGGACATCGCGGCGTCCATGAACCGCATCAGCAGTTCATCGATGATCCCGCCGTAGAAACCGGAGACGAGTCCGATTACCGTCCCGATCAGGAGCGCGCCGGTGATGGCACCGAAGCCGACCTTCAGCGAGATACGGCTTCCCATCACGACGCGGCTGAAGATGTCCCGACCGAGGTCGTCGGTTCCGAACGGATGGTCGACCGACGGCGATTGTGTGCGGTCGGCGACGGACGTGTGTGAAATCGAATACGGTGCGATGACCGGCGCGAAAATCGCGACCATGATGAGCGCGACCACGATGACGAGACCGATCATGGCCTTGGTGTTGTTCCTGAACTGCCTGGCGAACCGCTCGAACCGTTCCTTTCGCGCGGAGGTAGTCGTCGAGTTCGACGTCGAGGTCGCCATTATTCACTCCCCCCGTAGCGAATCCGCGGATCGAAGTAGCCGTAGAGGATGTCCGCGGCGAGGTTCGAGAGCATGTACATCACCGCGACGACCAGGATACAACCCTGCAACAGCGGGATGTCGCGGCTCTGGATGGCGGTCAGCATCAGTTTGCCGATGCCCGGCCAGTAGAACACCTGTTCGAGCACGACGACGCCGCCGAAGGCGTAGCTGAACTGAAACGCGATGACCGTGATGACCGGGATGATGGCGTTCCGAAGCGCGTGTTTGAGAACGATGACCCGCTGGGTCATCCCCTTGGACCGAGCCAGCTTGATGTACTCCTCGGACATCACTTCGAGCATCGACGACCGGGTCATCCGCATGATGTACGCGGTGAGTGCGAATCCCATCGCCGACGCCGGGAGGATGAGGTGAGTCAGCGTTCCCACCGGGTCCTCGCTCGGCGGGACGTATCCGCCGGTCGGGAGGACGTTCAGCCAGACGGCGAAGACGAGGATGAACACCAGTCCCCACAGGAAGATCGGAATCGACACGCCGATGAAACCGAACATCGACGCCAACAGGTCCGGCATGTCGTTCTGTTTCACCGCGGCGATGACGCCGAGCGGCAGCGCCAGAACGACCGCGATGACCGTCGCCGCACCGGCGAGCAGGAGCGACCGCGGCAACTTCTCCGCGATGAGCGAGATGACCGGGTCACCGAACCGGAGCGACGTCCCCATATCGCCCTGCAGAAGCCCGAGCACCCAGTCGATGTACTGGACGTACAGGGGCTTATCGAGGCCCATCTGGGCTTGCAGCGCGTGGATGGACTTGTCAGTCGCGTTCGGCCCGAGGATGAGCAACGCGACGTTTCCGGGCAGGATCGTCGTCACGACGAACGTTATCAGCGTCACGAACAGGAGGGTTAACACCATGAACCCCAACCGCCGCAGTAGATAATCAGACATCGACATGGTGTCCCTCCATCTTATTCGTCCAACCAGTTGTCTTCGAATCGGAGCGTCGAACCGTCGGCTGTTCCGATCTTACCCTTGTACTTCTTCGAACCGGCGTACAGGTTCGCCTGCCACCAGAGCAGGAGGTGACCCGCGCGGTCCTCGTGGAAGATTTTGGTCGCTTTCTTGTACAGGTTAGCACGCTTGTCCTCGTCGTACATGTGCCGTGCCTTCTCGACCAGTTTGTTGTACTCGCTGTTGTTCCAACCGGTGAAGTAGAACGCTCCCTTCGGGTGGAGGAACTTGTAGAACGAGACGTCCGGGTACGTCAGCGCGAGGTACGAACTGGTCGTCGCCTCGAAGTTCTGCTTGCTGTACACGTCCGAAAGCCACGTGCTCCACGTGATCTTCTGGATGTTGAGGTTGATTCCGGCGTCGGATGCCTGGTCGGAGATGACTTTCGCCCCCTGCACCTGCGTCGGGTAGGACTGCGGAATCTTGAACGAAACCGAAAAGCCGTCGGACATTCCCGCCTTCTTCAGGTGTTCCTTGGCCTTGTCGAGGTCGCGCGGACGCGGTTTGATGTCCTTGTCGACCCACGGACTGCCGGGTGCCGCCGGAGTCGCGGTCGTCTTACCGGTGCCGTACAGCGCGGCCTCGGCGATTTTCTCCTTGTCGAGCGCGTAATCGAGCGCGAGACGGGCGTGTTTGTTGTTGAACGGCTTCTTGTTGCAGTTCAGTCCGAGGTAGACCAGCGCCTTCGGGAACTGCTTTTCGAAGCGGACGGACGAGTCGTTTTTGAGCGACTCGACGTCCTTCGGCGGGACGCCGTTGATGAAGTCGTACTCACCCGCACGGAACGACTGAAGGCGCACGTCGGGGTCCTTGATCTCGCTCTTGACGATCTTGTCGAGGAACGGGCCGTTCTCGTCGCTGGCGTTCCAGTAGTCGTCGAACTTCGTCATCGTGAACGAGGTTTCGACCTCGCGACTGTCGTACTGGTACGGCCCGTCCCGATGGGTGCATTGATCTTTTTCTTCTTCGCCTGTTTCTCGGGGACGATGTGCATCTCACCGGTAGACATCCGCGAGAGGAACGGCGCGAACGGTTCGGACAGTTGGATGACGAAGGTTTGATCGTCCGGGTTCTTCATCGAGTCCACGAAGTCGAAGAAGCCGGTGGCGAGGTAATCGCCGTTGGAGATCCGATCGAAGGTCGCGAGCACGTCCTTGGACGTCATCTCGTCGCCGTTGTGGAACTTCACACCCTTTTGGAGCGTGAACTCCAGTTTGGTATTGTCGTCGGACGTCGTCCACTTCTTCGCCAGATGGGGCTTGAGCGAGTAGTCCGGAGCCAACCGAATGAGCGGTTCGGTGATGTTTTCGAGCACGCGGTTGGTCGCGGCGGCACTTTCGAGGTGCGGGTCGAGTCCCTGCACCGGGACAGCACCGCCCCACTGGAGCGTTCCACCGGATTTCGGGCTTCCGTCGCCTCCGCCACTGCCGTCCGACCCGCCGGAATCGTTCCCTCCGAGACATCCCGCGAGCGCGACCGGAACGCCGGCCGCCGTCGCGGCGAGGAATGCTCGGCGGTCGACGCGTCCGTTTCCGGCCGTGTCGCTATTTTCAACAACATCGCGGCTATTGCTATCGCTTGGCATAGAATATCGAACTCAGTTACCCGTCATAAATGTTGTGCATTACGCGGATATTTAGTTGAAACGTGAAAAAGGCGGACCGATATCGGTCTGGACGACGGTGGAAACGGCGTTGGAATTCGGAATCGTCCAGTCACGCACGATGAAGGGGGTGATAAATCACGGAATATATACGTTCGGTATCAGTTTGAGAAACAATCAAATAGGAGGGTTGGACAACTCTCGGGGGAGGCATGCAAGTAAGCGAGGACCGACTGCGGAGTGATATCGAAACCAACGCGGCGTTCGGATCGGTCGCAGTCGAGAAGGGCCACAGTCGGACGGTCCTCACTGGAACGGAGGCGGATAGAAACGCACGAGAGTACTTCTGCGAGCGGTTGCGGGACGCTGGACTCGCCGTTCGCATCGACCGCGTCGGAAACATCGTCGGCCGATGGACGCCCGAAAGCGCCGATCCGGACGCCGCACCGGTCGCCGCCGGGAGCCACCTCGATTCGGTGCCGGAAGGAGGCATCTTCGACGGTCCGCTCGGCGTGTACGCGGCGTTGGAGAGCGTCCGAGCGATGCAGGATACGGGAATCGAACCGACCGTCCGGACGACGTCGTCTGTTTCACCGAGGAGGAGGGCCAACGGTTCGACGGCGGCCTGCTCGGTTCGGCGGTCGCCGCCGGGGAGATGGCCCTCCGAGACGGCCCTCTCGCTGGAAGACGACACGGGCGTGACGCTCGAATCCGCCCTCGACGGCATCGGCTTTCGCGGGGATGGGCGGGTCGCGGCCGACGAGTGGCACGCGTGGCTGGAACTCCACATCGAACAGAGCGAGCGCCTCGAAGCGGCGGACGTTCCCGCGGGCGTCGTAACCACGATTACGGGACTCTCCCGCTGCGCCGTCGGGATTACCGGCGAGGCGAATCACGCTGGATCGACGCTCATGCCGGACCGATCCGACGCGCTCGCTGCAAGCAGCGAGTTCGTTCTCGATATCGAAACGGCCGCGGACGTCGAAACGGAGACGGACACGGCAGTCGCCACAGTCGGTAAACTCGACGTGCGACCGAACGCGCCGAACGTCATCCCGGGACGCGTCGAACTGAGCCTCGACGTCCGCGACATCGAACAGGAGTCCATCGAACACGTCGTTGACCGCGCCAGAACGAGCCTCGACCGAATCGAGACCGAGCGCCCCGTGACCGCCGAGTTCGAGCGCCCGTGGAACCGCCACCCGGTACCGATGAGCGAGCGCTGTCGAACCGCCCTGAGCGCCGCCGGGGTCGACGCGGGTATCGAAACGCTCGACCTGCACTCCGGCGCGGCCCACGACACCATGCACGTCGCGAACGTCACGGACGCTGGCTTGCTGTTTGCCCCGTCACGGGATGGGATTTCCCACAACCCGTTGGAGTGGACCGACTGGGACGATTGTGCCGCCGCGACGCAGGTGCTCGGCGGTGCGCTGAAGCGACTCGCCTGCGAATAGTCCCGTTCCAGTTCGTCGGACAACGGTCCCGTACGTCGCCGAGACGTGCACCGATACCGTGCAGTATCTTCAGGCGGTTTTTCGGTCGATTCACGAAGACAGTGGGAGCGCTATCCTCGTCACGCCGGACTATCGGACCGGACGAATCCGATAGCTGGAGAATCCGAATTCGACCGACCCCCGAATAGTGGATTGCACCTATCGAGAACATCGGATGAATTCGCGGCTGGCTACAGAGCGCCCAGAAGCCGTGAATTCCGGAGATATCATTTGTCCGTTCGAAATACTGTAAAAAGATACGGCCTCGAAGCCTGAATGTCAAGAAACGGTTTGCACGTATGGAGAACAGATTTGACCAATGTCGAAGCGATCTATTCACCGGAAAACGGGCCATTTGAGGATTGAAACAGCATATATAGAAATTCCAATAATTATCGATATCGATAAAGGTCGTTTACTGCTATCGATTTTGCTCGCCGGAAAACCGTGCACCATATACAAACACTATTACGGTTGGATTCGGTATCATCTCACATGACCGATCGAACGGAAACGGGCTCGTCGCGCACGTTGAAAACGGTGACGCGAGCGTTCGACGTGATACAAGCGCTGGAGGAGTTGAACGGAGCGGGAGTGACGGAACTCGCAGAGCACCTCGATATGTCGAAAAGTGCCGTGTACAACCATCTCGCGACGCTTCGTGAGAACAAATTCGTCGTTCAGGAGGGGAGCACGTACTCGCTGTCGCTGCAGTTCCTCCTCCTCGGAGAGTACGTTCGTAATCAGAACAAGTTGTACAGTATCGGTAAAGAGGAGATCGAGAGCCTGGCCGACGAGACGGGGGAGTACGCCCATCTCGCGACCGAACAGCACGGGCTGAGTGTGAACCTCTACAAAGTAAGGGGGGCGAAAGCGGTGGGGAGCAACTACCAGACGAACAAACTACAGAAGCCGGATTATCTCCACTTCTCCGCGACCGGAAAGTCGATCCTCGCATCGCTCCCGACCGAGCGCGTGAACGGGATCATCGACCGCTACGGATTGGTTCGCAAGACGAAGAACACGATCACCGACCGGGAGGAACTGCTCGCGGAATTGGAGGAGATTCGAGAGCGCGGATACGCCTACAACGACGAGGAGGAGATAGAGGGACTCAAAGCGATCGGTGCACCGGTGCTGGACAGGCAGGACCGCGTTCTCGGGGCGGTCAGCGTTTCCGGCCCGACCAATCGAATGAACGAAGCGGAGTATCACGATACGATGGTCGAAAAAGTCACCAACGCGGCGAACGTCATCGAGGTGAACATCAACATGGCCGAGCAGGAATCCGACCATCCGAACTTCATCTGAGACGGAATCGATCCCCGTGTTTCGAACGATATTGCTACGAATACGGCCACGAAAAAAGCATGACACGAACACCATTACAAAATTAGGGACGTAATGGGGCGTGATGGATAGGTGGGAAAACGGGCACAGCGTGGAGAGGGGGGTGGATACGGCCGTCGAAAGCGGTCGAATTCGGTCAACTACTGAGACGTTTCTTTCACGAATAAGTCGGTAGCCGATGTCGATTAACAGTAACTATCGATCCATGTTATTATCAGAATATATAGTAAACGGTGGAACGTTCATTGAACATTCATAGGACGGTATTTGGAACATCGGAAGTGGCGGGACGGTATCCGACACGGATCGGATCGTGACGTGTATTCCGACCGGTCTCCGTCACGACATCACGGGAGGATCATTCCGACGTGAACACGGTCTGTTCACCGATCCATCGCGGTCGGGTTCTCCAGTCTCGGAACCAATTCCTTTCAGGACGGAACGTATCCGACGCAGAAAAGGTGTTGGCGAGGACGGGGTTTCAATCAGTCTCATTACTTTTCTGTCGAGTGATCATCAGTCTGATTTACCAATCAGAGGAACAGGAAAGATTGTCGTCCAGAAGCAATCTCGACGTTCGTCGATATCACTTCCACCGGACTGTGTAACGGGTGCCGCCCGCCGGTTACGTTCGCTGCCAATAGTACCATACGGTAGCTTCCCGTACCCGGTGATGAGATGACCTCAAGACAAGCAGAGACGACGTGGACCGGCGGCAAGGACGGCAGCGGTGACTTCGAGACCGAGAGCGGACAGATCGAGGGGACGTTCAAATTCCCCACGCGTTTCGAGGACGAGGTGGGAACGAACCCCGAAGAACTCATTGGCGCGGCCCACTCGGGCTGTTTCTCGATGCAGTTGACGGCACTCCTCGAAGGCGAAGGGTACACGCCAGACAGCCTCGATACCGAGGCGGACGTTCACCTCGAAAGCGCCGACGGCGGCGGGTTCGAGATTCCGCGCATCGACCTGACGCTGGAGGCCGAAATTCCGGACATCGACGAGGCGACGTTCGACGACATCGCCACCGAAGCGAAGGAAACCTGTCCGGTCTCGAAAGCGCTGGCAGGGCCGGAGATCACGCTCGACGCGACGCTGAAGTAGTTCGCTCCCCCAATTCGCTTATTTTTCGGCCGGGGACGGTTCCGGGACCGTGCAGAACGCATCTCCTTCCATGAGCCGTCGTTGTGTCCGGGAGACGGTCACCGACCGAACGGTTTCCGCTTCGGCATCGACCGAGACCGTCATCGTCCGCGCGGATGGCCGAGCGTCACGTCGGTATCGCTCACCGCCGTGGCTTCGTTCGGAATCGTGCCGGGGAGCAGTGCCGCGGCCGCCGTGCACGCCGCCCCGGTCACGGCGTAGATCGGGTGGAGGTACTGCATGCTCATGATGCGCGCCGTGAGGTCGAGTCCGCACGCCTCCACGATTCCGTTTTTGGTGTCGTAGGTTTGCGGTTCGGAGACGAACGCGAGTTTCGGGTAGCCCGGCGATTCCGCCGCCGCGTCGGCGGGGTCGTCCACGAGGCCGAGTTCCGCACAGACGTGCGCCCGAATCCGCTCGATCCGTTCGAGGAGTTCGTCGTCGGTGTCGATTCGCTTCGGCCCTTCCGTCCCGTCGAGTCCGAGGTCACGCGCCCGTACGAACGCGACGGGCGTCGTCACGTCCAGTACCGTCGCTTCGATGTCCTCGAACGGGGTTTCGAGCGTGATCGTCGGTCCGCCGAGCGGGAACAGCGACCCGGTCTTCGATCCGCCGGGATCGAGGAACGTCGTATCGACCCGTGCACCGGTTCCGGGGACGCCCTCGATGGAGAACTCCCCGTTCGAAACCGCACGCGATCCGTCCACCGGAAACGACTGTTCGAGGAACGTCCCCGTGTTCGTGTTGTAGAGCGAGAGCGACACGCGCCCGTCCTCGTCCGGTTCGGCGTGAATCAGTCCCTCGTCGTAGGCGAACGGCCCGATTCCGGCCGTCATGTTGCCGCAGTTGCCGCCGTAGTCGATGAGAGGTTCCGTGACGCCGACCTGTCCGAAGGTGTAATCCACGTCCACGTCGGGTCGCGAACTCGGCGAGACGATCATCAGCTTTGATGTCGTCGATGTCGCACCGCCGAGTCCGTCCACTTGCCGTGGCTCGTGGCTCCCGAACAGGGAGAGGATCGCCTCGTCGTGGTTCTCCGCCGGAAGTTCGCCGCCGGAGATGAGGACTCCTTTGCTCGTACCGCCCCGTACTAACGCACAGTGAATTGTCTCTTGCTGCATTATTTTCTATCCGTCAAAGGGTGAATTGGTGTGGTGTTACTGGCTGGTTGCCCGTCGTTGCAGTTGCTCGAACAGCGGTCGCACGTACGCCCGACGATGACGAGAACGGTCATCAGAACGAGCGCGATGCGGAGCGGGTTGGCGACGAAGATGTCGAAACTCCCGCCGCTCAGTTGGAGCGACCGATACAGGTTCTCCTCGGCGATCGGTCCGAGGATGAGTCCCAGGAGGAACGCCACGAGCGAGTAGTCGTATGCGTCCATGAGATACCCGACGAACCCCATCACGAGCACCACGAACACGTCGATGTAGTTCGAGTGAAGCGAGTAGGCCCCCAGAATCGAGAGGCAGATGATGACCGGGATTATCAGGTCAGTGTTGACCGTCGTGATGTACCCCGCCCATCGGACGACGAGCAAGCCGAAGACGATGATGACGACGCTACAGATGACGAGCGTCGCGAAGATGGAGTACGTGAGCCCGATCTGTTGGTCGAACAGCGCCGGTCCGGGGCGCACTCCGTGAAGCATGAGCGCGCCGATGAGCACCGCGGTCGTCGTACTACCCGGAATGCCGAACGTCAACGTCGGTATCAACGCGCCGCTGACCGTCGCGTTGTTCGCGGACTCCGTCGCGACGACGCCTTCCTCGGCACCGCTGCCGAACTCGTCCGGGTTCTTGCTCGACCGCTTCGCCTCCCCGTACGCGATGAACGTCGAGACCGACCCGCCGGAACCGGGAATCGCCCCGACCAGCAGGCCGATGCTGGACGATTTGAGCAGGGTGACCGGTTTCGAGAGGACCTGCCTCACGCCGGACATCACGCTGCCGCTCACGTCCACGTCGCCGTCGCGGGAGATGCTCCCGTCGCGAAGGCTCAGCCGGAGCATTTCGGAGATGGCGAAGATGCCGATGAGCGCGGCGACGAAGTTGACGCCGTCGTACAGCCCGAGCATACCGAACGTGTAGCGCTCCGAAATCGACATCGGCGCGACGCCGACGGTGGCGATGAGCGCGCCGAACCCGCCCGCCATCACGTCCTTCAGGAACGAACCGTCCGAGACGACGATGATGAGCGACAGGCCGAAGATGGCGATGAGGAAGTACTCAGGTGTTCCGAACATCAGTACCAACGACACCATCACCGGCATCAGCAGGATGATGACGATGGAGCCGAAGAGGTCGCCCAATCCGGACGAGAGCGCCGATATCGTCAACGCGTCGATGGCACGACCCTGTTTCGTCATCGGATAGCCTTCGAGCGTCGTCGCGCCGGCGACGAGTCGCCGGGGACGTTGAACAGGATCGAGGAGATGCTGCCGCCGTACATCACGCCGTTGTAGATCCCCATCAGGAAGATGATGGCGGTCGTACTCGGCATTCCCAGCGTGAACGGCATCGTGATCGCGACGGTGAGCGCACCGCCGACGCCCGGCAGTGCCCCGCCGATGATGCCGATGAGGACGCCGAGCAGGACGAGCCCGATGTTCGGCCACGAGAGCACGATCTTCGTCGCGTGGACGAGAACCCCGAGATCCGCCATCAGAATCCCCCCGTCATGAGGTCGAGGTTCATGATGGTCATGAAGCCGTAGGCGACGGCGGTCATGGCGACCGTGAGCAGGGCCGTGCGCCAGAGCGGTTGTCGCTTGTACAGCAGGTACAGGAAGACGAAGGGCGGCGTAGGCCAGAACAACCCGACGAAGAAGCCGCCGAGGACGTAGCCGATGACGAGGACGCCGAGGATGAGCATGGATTCGAGCGTCGTTTCACCCTCGCCCTCTTCCTCGGATTCGTCGTGGCCGCCGCTCAGGACGACCGCTTCGCTGCGCTCCACGCCGATGTCCAACTGCGTCACCGCCAATCGGAGTGCGCCCGCGACGAGCACCGTCCCCGCGGTTAGTCGGGGGAAGAGCTGTGCGGACGACGAGAACTGCCCGGCGGTCACGAACATGTATCCGGCGACGACGACGAGGAACCAGAAGAACACCGGTCCGCCGTCGATTTCGCGAAGGAACTCCGCGACCGGCGTTGCCGGGTTGCGTTCGAGAGTTCCCGGTTGTTCCTCGTTGCTCATGATCGGATGTACCCGTCCGCCGATTCGGCCGCTATCTTGCCGTACACCGCCGCGTTCGTCTGTGCGGTCCCGCCCGGATAGTTGTCGTAGAACAACCCGCCGGTGCTGTTTCCGGCGGCGAACAGCCCCGAAATCGTCGTATCACGGGTATCGATGACGGACGCGTCGGTATCGGTCTTCACGCCGCCGAAACTGAACGTGATGCCGCCGGTCACGGCGTAGGCGTAGTACGGCGGTTCGTCTATCGGAATCGCCCAGTTCGACTTTTCGAGCGCCAGGCCGTCCGTGTGGTTGCCGTCCAACACGTTCGGTTCGAACTCGTCGGGGTCACACGCGCCGTTGAACGCTCGAATCGTCTCGGCTCCGGTTTCGGGGTCGCCACAGCCGATTTCCGTGAGCAGTTCCTCGAAGTCGTCGGCCCGAACCGGGTCGGACGGACCGGTCGCCCGCACCATGTCGTGGGCCTTCGAGTCGAGAACGATGTAGCGACGTGGTTCGGTTGTTCGAAGATTTTCCGGCCGAACTTGGCGTAGGTGTGGGCTCTGGCGTCCTCGCCTTCGTCCACGAACCGCTCGCCGTCGTCGTTGAGGATGACGCCGTACTGGTAGCCGTCGACGCGGTTCGCGCCGCCTTCGACGTCCGGCGACGCCGCGTCGATGAGCGCCATGTGTGCGCCGCCCCACTGACCGACGAGGTTCGCGCCCGCCGACTCGGCCATCATCAGCGCTTCCCCGGTGTTGTACCGACTGCCGAGGACGTTCATCTCGTCGTAGCCGGGGCCGTAGTAGCGGACCCGTTTCTCGTCGTTGGAGCCGTAATCGCCCGCCGCGAGAATGACCGCGTCAACGTCGAACTCGACCTGTCCGTCCGGCGTCCGTGCGCCGATGCCGTCGATTTCCCCGGTCGGTGCGCGGTGGAGCGCCGCCGCCTGCGTCTCGAACCAAAAGTCCGCACCAGCGTCCTCGGCGGCGGCGGTGAGCGTTTCGACGTACTCCTCGCCGTCGAACCACGTTCGGGCGGCGGTGTACCCCACCGCGAGCGGTTCCATTTGCCAATCGACGCCCGCCGCGGTCAGCCACTCGACGGTATCCCCGGCGTTCTCGACGAGAGTAGTGGTCAACGCCTCGTCGGCTTTCCCGCTCGTCTGGTGCATGATGTCGTCGTAGAAATCCTCCTCCGTGTAGTCGTCCACGGCGAACTCGTAGCCGTACTCTTCGAGGTCGGTACCGACCGACGGCACACGGAAAGATTCGCTAAAGCGGGTGTGGCCACCCTGTCGTTCCTCGGGTGCTTTTTCCAGCACCGCGACCGAATGTCCAAGTTCCGCCGCCCGAAGCCCGGCGACGAGTCCGGCAGTTCCGCTCCCCACTACGGCGACATCGTAATCGTGTGTCTCAGAATATTCCATATCCATATCTCTGTGTTAGTTATTCGCTCGCGATTTTCTTCAGGTCGACCTTCTTCGGAATCGTTTCGATGGAGTCGTTGAGGGCCTTCTTCGCCTTCTCGTGGCCGCCGAACTCCACGATGTTCCCGGTCTTCTTCGACCACTGCTGAACCGAGTCGTGATTCAGCGCCGATTTCACGGCATCCTCTACCTTGTCGCGCTTTTTCGTGTCCGTTCCCTTCGGGAGGAACATACAGCGGGTCAACTGGCCGATGTAGTCGATGCTCGGCAGCCCCTCGTCCGAGGGGGACGGGGCGTCCTTGAACACGCTACTCCCCTCGCTCGAAAGGATAGCGATGGGTTCCAACTTGCCGGAATCGACGGCGCTCATCGCCGCTGTGTCCGTCGTCGCCACGACCGGAACCTCGCCCGAGATGGCCGCTTTGATCGCCGGGCCACCGCCGTCGTAGCCGATGTACCGGTTGTACTTCAGATCGTACTCCGATTTCATCACGTTCGCCGCGACGTGGACGATGCCACCGCGAGCGAGTCCGGCGAACTTCGAGAGGTCACCGCTCCGGTACCGCTTCGCCAAGTCCTTCATCCCCTCGATCTCGAGCTCCGGACGAGCGAAGACGGCGTACGGCGTCCGGGCGTACGTCGCCACCGGGACGAGTTTCGTGATGTCCCAACTCGGTTCGTGGACGAGGTAGGAGATCGGCGTCGACGGTGGGTTGAAACCACCGAACGTGTAGCCGTCTGATTTCGATTTCAGCAGTTCACCGGTACCCTTCAGCGACGCCGCCCCGGGGACGTTCTCGATGGCGACGCTGACGTCGAGTTCGTTGCCGATTTCGGGGACGACCTTGCGTGCGTAGGTGTCCGTCCCGCCGCCCTGACTGAACGGGACGATGTAGTGCATATCCTCGCTCGGATACGAGCCACCACTGTCACCTGTACATCCTGCCAGAAGGGCACTACTCGCTGCCGCTCCCGCCAAGAAGTTCCGCCGTGAGATGGGGTGCTTGTTACCAGTCATCAACAGGCACGGCAATCCCGAACTAATATTTAATAATTACGTTCTACCACCCAAGGCGTCGGCGAAATGGGAGTTCGAATATCGTAAAACGACGATCCGTGCCGATTACTGGTATTTGAGATCCAGTTCGATTTCGTTCGTGACGCCGAGAACGAGGTTGGGAATCTCGTCCTCGAACCACTCGCCCGTCAAGCGGTGTGCGGGACCGGAAAAACTGATCGCTCCGATGGCTTCGTCCCCGTCCACCTGTATCGGCGCGCCGACCGCGCGTAGGCCGTCGATGGACTCCTGTTCGCTCGTCGCGTACCCGGCGTCCCGAATGGATCGGAGTTCCTCGAACAGCGCCTCGCGGGTCGTCACCGTCTGCTGGGTGTAGACGGGGAGTCCCCAACGGTCGAGGATGGCATCGACGCGTTCCTCCGGGAGGGTGGCGAGTATTGCCTTGCCCGCCGAACTCGCGTGGAGATGGATTTTCTTTCCGATGTGCGCATCGACGTGAACCGCGTTCTCCCCGATGGACGTGTGGATGTAGTAGCCGCGGCCGTTTTCCTCGACGATGAACTGGACACGCTCGCCGGTCTGTTCGGCCAGGTCGTCCAGTTTTCCGATGATGAAGTCGTACTCGCGTTTTCGTTTGCGAGCGTGGCCGCCCTTGTTCAGAAATTCTAGCCCGACGTGATACGTCCCGTCTTCGAAAGTGAGGTAGCCGCGGTTTTCGAGGGTTTTCACGTAGCCATGAATCGTGCTCTGTGCGAGGTCGAACTCCCGAGCGAGTTCCCCGATGTCCGCGCCGTCTAGCCGTTGAATCGCGTCGACGATATCGACGGCGGTCTCGACGGTCTTCAGCGGACGACTCGGGGGGGAATCACCCACCATGGAGAATAGCTACCAAGGGTGACTATTTACGTTTTGTGAATCGACCAATATCGCGCCGAGGAGTATCCGTTCACGGACGAACACGGGAAAAACGACGTAAATCACGCGGCCAACGGTTCACGATATGTGACGACGTGAGATTCCGTTTGTCACGGTATATACGCATATTATCTCCTATTATTAACATATTTTCTCGATACGCTTGTGAACTGTGGAAATACGACCCAGTTACGCCGGATGGTGATCGAAAATCCGTCACAGATACCGAACGGAGTTTGCGAACATAATTCCATAAAATATGATTCGGAATTAAAATCCCAAGTAAATCTTGTAAGATTATTATCTAAATTAAAGAGAAAAAGTTTGAAACTATGGCGCGCGCGCTACCGCGTCGATGACCGATTCGGATGAAGATAGCAGTCCAACCGACTCCTCTCCTGATACATATATTTTCATTGAGTTCTTACAATATAGAATTTAAATATTTTTATAAAAATATATTTTAGGATGGTTTAGGAATATTACCTTGGCAACTGGTGACGAGGGTCGAACCCCGTCGTCCACTGCGCCACCAACAGAGTACACTACAGATGGCAGACACAGATCCGACCGACACAGATAGCAGCACCGAACGGACGACCTCCTCCAGGATACGCCGCCGCAGCGTTCTCAAGGGAACTGCTGCCCTCGGCCTCGGCGCGTTCACGGGGGTACAGGGTATCGACGCCGCCGGTTCCGACGCCCCGATGAGCGTCGATCCGGCGACGGCCAGCGAACCGGTGGAGTACGCCGACACGTTCGTCGGCACCGCCCGCGCGGCCGCCGCCGGTGAGGGTGGCGGGGCGATGCCGTACCCGAACAACTACCCCGGCGCGACGCGCCCGCACGGGATGGTACAGTTGAGCCCCGATACCGGAACGAGCAACATCGCGGGCTATCACCACGAGGACGACGAGATACTCGGCTTCAGTCACACGCACGTCTCCGGAACCGGTTGTTTCGGCCTCGGCAACTTCCTCCTCAGTCCGACGACGGAAGACGTGACCGAGGTCAAACGGGAACAGCGCGAACTCAACGTCACGGACGAGTTGTCCGCGTCGTTCTGGTTCAGAACGGACAAAGCGCCCGGTGGAATGACGTCGCTCCTCCGTCACGACCACAACATCACGCCGCTGCAAGTGTGGAGCCCTCACAACGCCAACGTCGTCTGGTTCTCCGAGGGGATGGGCTACCAGACCGCGTCGTTCGACTTCGAACCGTACGCGGACGGGGAGTGGCACCACTACGCCGTCACCTACGAGAGCGGCAACCGGGTCGCCGCCTACGTCGATGGCGAGGAAGTCGCCTCGGCCGAGGACGGCGACGATGCGACCGTCGGCACCCTCGCAACCAGCGAACTCCCGTGGAGCGTCGGCGGTGCCGTCGACAACGGCGGCGAGTGGTTTACCGGGGATATGGACGAAGCCACGGTGTACTCCCGGGTTCTCGACGAGTGCGAGATACGGGCGCTCGCCGACGGTGAGTCGGTGAGCGGAGACGTGCTCTTTTCTTACTCGTTCGACGGCGTCAACTCCCCCAGCGACGGAGACGACGTCGCCGACGACGCGGGGAACGGTTACACGGGGATGGTCTACGGCGACCCCGAACCGACCGACGGAGCGTCCGGAACCGCGCTCTCGTTCGACGGCGCGGGGGACGGCGTCGGGCTATCCCTTCCACAACTCAGTTCGACGTTCTCGCACGAAACCGAGTCGGCCGGTCCGGGCTACTACTCGGTTCGACTCGAAGAGTACGCGACGAAGGCCGAACTGACCGCGACGGACCGCGTCGGCGTCCACCGATACACCTTCGACGACGGGAGCGACGCCGGGTTCCTCCTCGATGCGGGGTACAACCTCGGGGATTCCGGAACGAAGAGTGCTGACGTCGAACTTCGGGACGAACGAACCATCGTCGGGAGTCAGACCGTCCCGGGACCGTTCTGTTCCGGTGCCGAACCGTACTCGGTCCACTTCGCGGCGAAGTTCTCGAAACCGTTCGACGAGTACGGCACGTGGAACGGCGTCGAGACCAGCGATGGGTCGACGTCGGCGAGCGGACCAGACGTCGGCGCGTTCGTTCGGTACGGCGACGCGAGCGAAGTCATCGTGAAGGTCGGAATCTCCTACGTGAGTCGGGAGAACGCGATGGACAACCTCGAAACCGAGGTTCCCGACTGGGACTTCGACCGGGTCGAGGCGGACGCGACGGAGACGTGGAACGACAGGTTGGGTCGTATCGAGGTCGAAGGCGACGACGCGAACAAGGTGAAATTTTACACGGCGCTGTACCACGCGATGCTCGGTCCGACCATCTTCGAGGACACCAACGGCGAGTACCTCGGAATGGACGACGAGGTGTACACCGCGACGGCTACCACCACTACCAGATGTTCTCGCTGTGGGACACCTTTCGCGCCGAACATCCGCTCCTGAACATCGTGGAGCCGAAGGTGCAGGAAGACGCCATCAAATCCCTGCTCGACATGTACGAGCACGGGGGCTGGCTTCCGAAGTGGGAGTTCGCCAATCGGTACACGAACGTGATGATCGCCGACCACGCGACCTCCATCATCGGCGAATCGATGGTGAAAGGGCTCACCGAGGGCTACGATACCGACCTGGCGTACGAGGCGATGTACAAGAACTCGACGCGGATGCCTGGCGACGACACGTACTACGCCGGACGTCTCGGTCTCGACAAGTACACCGAGTACGGATACATCCCCGAGGACGACAAGGGGAACGCGGGCGGGTCCGTTTCCACGACGCTGGAGGGGAGTTACAACGACTTCGCCATCGCACAGGCGGCCGACCTGCTCGGGAAGGACGACGACTACGAGACGTACATGAAACGCGCCGGGTTCTACGAGAACGTCTTCGACCCCGACACGAAGTTCATGCGGCCACGGCTCGCGGACGGGTCGTGGTACTCGCCGGACGACGGGGAATGGAAACCGACCGACTGGGGCGGGTTCACCGAGGGGAACTCGTGGTCGTACACGTGGCACACTCTCCAGGACATCGGCGGCCTCGTGGATCTGATGGGAGAGGAGACGTTCGTCGAGCGCCTCGACCACATGTTCGACGAGTTCGTCTATCCCAGTTGGAACGACCCGTTCACCCACTACTGGCAGGGGAACGAGCCGTCGCATCACGCCCCGTACCTGTACCCCTTCGCGGGACAGCCGTGGAAAACACAGGAGGTCGTCCAGGACGTCATGAACTCGCTGTACACGACGGGACCGGGTGGGGTTCCGGGTAACGAGGACGTCGGACAGATGTCCGCGTGGTACGTCATGAGTGCCATGGGTTTCTACGCCGTCACGCCCGCGAGCGGAAGCTACGTCATCGGTTCCCCGGCGTTCGAAACCGTGACCATCAACCTGCCCGACTACCACTACGGCGGCGGCCAGTTCGTCGTCGACACGACCGGGGCGGAGTACGACGGCGACCGGTATCGCTACATCCAGAACGCGCACCTGAACGGGGACGTTCACCGCGAGAGTTGGTTCGACCACGCCGACCTCGAAGACGGCGGTGAACTTCGACTCCACATGGGGACGGAGAAGAACACCGATTGGGGTGTCACGCCGAAGGGAGCGGTCAGTCCGCCGCCATCGATGAGCGACGACTGAACCCGAAACCACTTTCTTTCGATTCGACAGTTCCGTATCGTTTTGTGCACCCCGTACGATGGGACGAATATGTCCGTACTCGACGCGTTCTCACTCGACGGAAAGACGGCTATCGTGACCGGCGGAAACCGTGGTATCGGTCGTGCAATCGCAACCGCGCTCGCGGAGGCGGGCGCGGACGTCGTCGTCGCGAACCGGAACGGACCGGCAGGGAAAACCGCGGCGGACGAACTCGCCGACGAGACGGGAGTGGAGACGCTCGCCGTCGAATGTGACGTGGCCGACGAAGATGCGGTTGAAGCGATGGTCGAAGCGACCGTCGAGCGGTTCGGCGGCGTGGATATCCTCGTCAACAACGCCGGAATCGTCGTGCACGAGGCCATGGAAACCATGACCTTGGACGAGTGGCGCGACGTCATCGACGTGAACCTTACGGGGACGTTCCTCTGTTCGCGCGCCGCCGGTCGTGAGATGATCGAAAACGGCGGCGGCACCATTTTGAACGTCTCCTCCATGTCCGCATTCATCGCCAATCACCCACAACGGCAGGTCGCCTACAACACTTCGAAGGCCGGGTTGGAAGGGTTCAAGAACCAACTCGCCTCCGAGTGGGCGGAACACGGCATCCGCGTGAACAACATCGCGCCGGGCTACATCGCCACCGACAACGCCGACCAAGGGGCGGAAGCGGTCGAAAACGCCGTCGATGTCTGGAAAGGGGAGATGTTACACGAGGAAATCGCGTCCCCGGACGCGCTCGGTCCGACGGCGGTGTACCTCGCGAGCGATGCATCGGCGTACATGACCGGTGAGACGGTCGTTCTCGACGGCGGATACACGGTTCGGTAGCCGAAATCGATACGTCGTGAACTGCCGCGAAAACGAGCTTTATACCCCGTTTGGCGCTATCATCCCGTACGCCGATGTCATCGACACCCACTCCCGACCACCGTATCTCCGCGCAGGACGAACACGTCCACACGAGTTGGAGCCGCGACCACGAACCGATTCGAACGGTCGAATCCGGCGACGTGGTCCGATTCGAGTGCCGCGACGCGACGAACGGCCGACTCGACGCGGACTCGACCGTCGAGGACGTTTCAGCCCTCGTCGGAACCCTCCCCGGCCACCCGTTGACGGGACCGGTGGCGGTGGAGGGGGCGAAACCGGGGGACGTTCTCGCGGTCGAACTGCTGTCGTTCGAGCACGAAGGAATCGGCTTCACGTACTGTTACGGGGGTGACGAAGGAACGGGATTGCTCCCCGAGGATTTCGATGAACCGGGCTTGCACGTCTGGGAACTGGAGGGAGACGTCGGCCACTTCGTGGACGGAATCGAAGTCCCGCTGGCTCCGTTTCCGGGTAACCTCGGCGTCGCACCCGCCGACGACGGAGAACACAGCACGGTCCCGCCGCGTCGGGTCGGCGGGAACCTCGACGTAAAGCACCTGACAGCCGGTTCGACGCTCTACCTCCCCGTCGAAGTCGACGGCGCGCTGTTCAGCATCGGCGACTGTCACGGGGCACAGGGGGACGGCGAGGTCTGCATCACGGGTATCGAAGCGCCGATGTCGGTGACGACGCGACTCCGCGTCGTCTCCGGGATGGACATCGAACAACCGCAGTTCGAGACCGACGCCTTCGCCGCGACCCGCGGCGAACGGGCCTACGGAACGACCGGCATCAGCGACGACCTGATGGACGCCAGCAAGAAGGCGATTCGACACATGATCACCCACCTCCACGAAAATCACGGGTTGAGCCGGACGGACGCCTATCTGCTGTGTTCCGCGACCGTCGATCTGAAAATCAACGAGGTCGTGGACGCCCCGAACTGGGTCGTCTCGGCGTACCTCCCGCAATCCATCTTTCCGGAGAACGACACGAAGTGAACGGTCACCGCAACCGATTCACTCCGACGCCTCGTGCGTGAGTACGACCTCGTAAAAGTGCGGGTCCACCTCCGCCGATGCCATCGCCTCGCCCATGTCCGCCTCCCAGTCGCGTGAATCCCGAAGCGCTTCGAACGCCTCCTGACTCTCGAACTGCACGTAGTTCACGACGCGCTCGCCGTCGAGGCTCCGATGAAGGCTCATCGAGACGAATCCCGGCAGTTCGCCCATCGAATCCACCGTCTCCCGAATTTCGTCCACGAGTGCGTTCTGTTTTTTGGGGGCGATTTCGAAGACGTTGACGAGCGTCGCAACCGACTCGCTCGCCGCCGATTTCGGGCATTTAATCGCCTCCGGAGTCGAGTTCGAGTCGACGGGAGGCGAACACGCCGAGGGCGACGCCGAGCGCGAAGACGACGAATCTCGGCGGTCCGGCGCGTCCCGATGGGCCGCGCCGTGCCGGTGATCCGGTGCGTCCCGACCGACCACAGCGTGCCGGTGGTCCCTGCCGGTTTTCCGGGTTCGTTTCTGCCTGTTCCACACCACAATCCGATCTGCTGCATGACGTTCGAGTCATCGACTAAACGGACGAGTCGTCACGGCCTGTAGATTGACGCGAACATGTTCTTTTACGGTTACTCGAAGTCGATGAGCGGTTTGATGATCCCCTCCTCTTTGGTAGCCATGAGGTCGAACCCCTCATCCATGTCGTCGAACGAGAACTCGTGGGTCGTCATCCGCGTCGGATCGACTCGGTCCGTCTCCAGCAACCGCAGGAGACGCCGAAGTCGGAGCCTACCGCCGGGACAGAGCGAGGTCACGATGTCCTTTTCGGCCATGCCGACACCCCACTCCGCGCGTGGGATCTCGACGTACTCCCCCTCACCGTGGTACCCAACGTTGGAGACGACGCCGCCCGGTTTGGTCACTTCGACACACGCTTCGAACGTCGTGTTCGTCCCCAAGGCTTCGATGGCGGCATCGACGCCTTCGCCGTCCGTCAGGTCGAGGATGGTCTCGACGACATCCACCTCGGTGTAATCCACGATCTCATCTGCACCGTAGAACCCGGCCAACTCCTGTCGCTCGGGAACGGTTTCGACGGCGATGATGGTCCCCGCCCCGCGCAGGCCGCCCCCTTGGTCGCCATCAAGCCGACCGGTCCCTGTGCGAAAACGGCGACCGTTCCGCCAACCGGAATCCGCCCTTTCTCCGCCGCACTGAAACCGGTACTCATCATGTCCGTCACGTACACGGCTGCCTCGTCGCTCACTGACGACGGGATGTGTGCCATGTTCGCGTCGGCCTCGTTGACGTGGAAGTACTCCGCGAAGACGCCGTCCTTGACGTTGGCGAACTTCCACCCGCCCAACGCTTCCCGCGACTGAGATGGGTGCCCGTCCTGAGCGGCCAGCGATCCCCAATTCGGGGTGATCGCACCGACTGACACGCGGTCGCCCGATTCGAAGTGCTCGACCTCCTCCCCGACTTCGTGAACGATTCCGACCGCTTCGTGGCCGAGCGTGATGTCTTCCCGCTCTCCGATTGCGCCGCCGACAGTGTGAACGTCGGAGGTACACACGAGCGCCTTCGTCGGACGGACGACGGCGTCGTTCGGTCCCGCTTCCGGTCGTTCCTTGTCGACGAACCCCGTTTCGCCGATCGATTTCATCACGTACGCTTGCACATTCTTCCCCCCGGGCGGGGTTCGACGGCCGAACACTTCAATCGATTTCCGAAGCGTTCGATAGGAGGTTCGAATGAGAAATTCCCGGAACTACAGTTCGTCCCGGAGCCGCGTGAACAGCCGTTCTTCGCGGTCGGCGATTCTCGCGGCTTGCTCGGAAGCGTCCTCGAACAGGTGAACCTGTCGTTCCCCTTCGGTCTCGCTCGCGTCCTTGAGCGTGTCGCTCAAAGCCGTCCAATCGTCCGCGATGCCGTGGCAGTCCGCGGGAATCGACTCGTCGAGTCCGAGGTCGGGTGCGAGCGCGTCGAGGAAGTCGGCGTACAACCGGCGGAACGCGCCGCCGCCGGTCCCGCGCCGTTCGATGTTCTGGTAGGCAAAGCGCGCACACCAACTCGAATCCGCCAGTTCCGTCCACGAGGGGAGGTCCGCCGCGAACGCCCGAATCCCGTCCACACCCTGTGAATCCCACTCACCGCCCTCGGGCGAGAGCATGAGTTCCGTCGTCCGCCGAATCGCGTTCCGCGCTGCCGTCGTTCGGTCGATTTCGATGGTCGGGTCGGCCACGGTGATCCAGTGGTTGTCGAGCGGGCCGAATCCGTACTCCGAGTTCCACGCCTTTCGGAGATGAGACGCGGGAATTCGCTGGATGGAATCGAACTCGCTGTCGGAGAGGAGGACTTCGTCGTCCTCGACGCCGACATCAGAGGAGGATGTGGGGTCCGAAGTGGGTGTCCGTGCCGAAATAGTCGAGGTAGTAGAGGTCGACGAACAGCATGACCGGCGTCTCGTCGGCGATGGCGTCCCGCACGTCGGCCCACGCCGTTTCCCAGTCCTGTCCGCTCGATTCCCGGTAGTCGAGGTCGAACGTCTCGAAGAATCCTGTCTCCAACTGCCCGTTGCGCCCCATGATGATGTGGCTCGCCGGGCCGCGTTCGTAGTAGCCGAAGCCGAGTCCCGCCCCGTATCCGAAACAGAGCGACTCGTTCAGCCCCCAGTCGTAATAATCCGCCAGATTTCGAAGCGACGCCGACCCGCAATGCGCACCGGGCGTGTGCGTGTATTCGGACAGTTGCATGTCCCATCGAGGGGTGCCCGGAATAAAGAATTGCCCTCTTTTCTCGTTCCCCGATTACAGATCCACCTGACGGCCGTCGTGAACGTCCTCGCGGTGGTGATGACACGCCGCGTAGTGGAGCGACGTTCCGTGCTCGGTCGGCACCTCGTAGTCGGGGATTTCTTTCGCACAGACGCTCTTCTCTGCGAACGACTCGTTCAACAGTTCCGTCGCACCGTCCCAATCGTCGTTCGAGATGCGCCGATGGCCTCGTCCCACGATGCGTCCCGCCTCGCCGGTCGGCTTTCCGTCGGCGAAGAAGCGGTCCACGAGGGTCGACTCCGTCGTCGTCTCGAACGACCGGCGCTGGACCTCCCGAAGGAAGGTGAGCGTGTTTTGCCACTCCTCGTGGGAGAGATCATACTCCTTGGGGGCGATGAGTTTCGGACAGCGGGTCCGGAATCGACAGCCACTCGGCGGGTCGATGGGCGACGGCACGTCGCCCTCCAGCACGCCGCGCGTCTCGGCAACGCGCGGGTCGGGCACGGGAATGGATTCGA
>NZ_LWHG01000004.1 GCF_001625445.1 Haladaptatus sp. R4
CGTCTTCGCCCCGCCACCACCCCTCCACCCCACCCCCACCCTCTCCAACCGCCAAAACAGCGAAACGATGGGGTGGGTGTCCCCTCCCCCATAATCTCGATTTCTCGTTATCGTCCGCTTCGTGTCTTACACACCGAACAACGGAAATCATGGGGTCTCTGTGTTCCCGTCTAACCCACCGATGACAACGAGTTCATGGCAGAATCCATGGGAGCGTTGAATTGCTCTGGAATCGATTTCCGTGATGTCTCGTCCGTTCGATCTCGATTTCCTCTTCCCGAGACTCAGCATCTTTTCTACCCAACTTTATCAATGATCGTTCATACTTGTTTCCGGAACGAAATATGTTGACCCGATTTGTAGTGATCCGACCTCAATACCGGGTGTCTACACGACAAACCGGGATCAAAACGTCGCAAATAACAACGGAAACGATGGGGTCGATTATGACGGACGGTTATCGCCGGAAACAGCGGAAATCACGGGGTTGTTTATATATCACCCGAAATCCGGTGATCATGCGATCCGACATTCAGCGGTGACCCCCCTCGATAGAACTGAACCTGAATTCGTTCCGTTGCCACGAGCTCTCAGCTGCTTACAACAGTGATTAAGCACACTTGGACCGTCTCCCTCGATCCATGCCGCTGGCCGAAACGCTTCTGAGTACTCTTGTACTTCGCTTTAGAACAGCGGAAACGGTGGTGTTGTGATGATCGACCGGTACTCGTATCGAACGACTTCTATACTGAATCCTTCCTGCATTCTTCTTGGACCTATACCGCATCTATTCCGCATCCATACTGCATCTATTCCGCATCCATACTGCATCTATTCCGCATCCATACTGCATCTATTCCGCATCCATACTGCACCCACCCTGCATCCTTTTTGCATCCATACTGCATTCACATCGACCGATACGCGTACTGGTCGGTCGAACTGTAACTGAACAATCTGGCCAAACTATAACTAGTCACTATTCGATTTTCGCTACTGATTCTGTTCGACTTCGAGGATACGGGCATCACATCCTTGGCAGGTGGCGGCGACGACTTCCATCGAACGGCAACAGGATTCGACCGTTTCCTGTTCCGCGGTGATGTCGCCACCGCACTCGGGGCACGTGTCGAGGAAGATGCGGAGACCGCTCAGGATCCGACTCTGGTTATCGACCGAGAGTTTGTCCCAATCGTCGTAGCGATCACTCAACTCGCGAGCGGCGGCGAGGTACGGCGACGAGTGCGGCACGGGATTCCCACTGGCCGAGTCGCCGACCGTCCATTCGGGCGATGAAGGCGGCGTCGTGTTCTTCGAACTCCAATTCCTCCTCGTCCGCGCCGAGGATTCGACTCAAATCGCTCTTTTCCGCGCCGTCCTTCATGACTCGTTCCATGTTGTTGTGCCATACTTGGCGAAACTCATCGTCGAGACAGAGGTCGTCGATTTCCTCACAGGGTTGAACGACGTTCGCATCGACGAGAACGTTTTCCGGTTCGCGGTCCGTCGGTTCCGGTGATGCAGTCTGGACGGTCTGCATTTCGTGTTTGTCGAATTTTTTGAGCAGCCAGTCGGGGAAGTACGTTTTCGTAAACCACGGAGTTCCGGGTACGAGATACCCACGAACGTAAATCGCGGCCATACTGAACACAAAGAATGCGATTCCAATCGGCATCGCCGCAAATGTCAGTATCGTACTAGCGACGACGGCGATAACGACGTTAACGATCGTACACGGCGTACAGCGGTTTTCGCCGATGTATTCCGGCTGCCGGAAGCGGTCGATAACACCTGAAAGCTCGGTACTCATTCCATCTCAATCATTTTGCCTCATCACTATATACTTATTGTTGGATAACTCCGACACTGTTTAAAAACAGATTAGAATAAAACAAAACTGACGCGTTACCCGACGACTGGCAAATTGATTCCGTCGATAGTGGCAAATCGATTCGGTCGGTAATGACAAATCAGCTACTCAGTTGGCGGCTCCGCTTGTTGGAGGCGAACCGTCACGACGCTCCCCTGCGGATGATTGGTTTCGAAGATGAGTTCGCCGCCGAACTTTCCGACTATCCAGTTCGTCAACCACAGGCCCAGACCGCTTCCGTGCTGGAGCGCGGTCTCCCGCCCCTCGTTTAGCACTGCTTGTTCTTCCTTCGGTATTCCCGGTCCATTGTCCGTGACTTCGATCTCGATCCAATTTTCCCGTTCGGACTTCACCGAAATCATCACGCTAGGTACCTCCTGATCGTTATGCTTGATTGCGTTTTCGACGATTTCAGTGATGACCGTATCGAGCGTCTTGTCCGCACAGACCCACGCCGTGTCCGGAAGGTCGGTAGCGAGGTCCACGTTCGGATACGTTTCCCGCAAGTCCGAACACGTCCGCTCGATCAAAGCAGTGACTTCGACGGCTATCCGCTTCTGACTGCGCTTGTCCAGCGTTCGACCGATTTCACGGGCCTTCTCACTGACGTCTATCAGGTCGCTCGCTTTCCGCTTGATGATCTCGGCACTCTCGGTGGCTTCGGGAATCGCTTCCTTGAGGTTGTCCGCATGCCCGAGGACGACGTTGAGGTCGTTTCGAAGGTTGTGTCGGAGGATTCGATTGAATACCTGCAGTCGTTGTTCCCGCCTGAGCAACTCCTGTCGTGTTCGAACCGAGTTGATGGCGTACGCCACGCTGTTCCCGAACTTCGAGAGAACACGTCGTTCCGTTTCGTCGAACGCGTATGGGTGATCGGAGTAGACGCTCAAAACACCGTATACGGTTCCTTCGTGTTGTATCGGAATGGTCGCCTTCGAGTAGTACTCCCGGTTTGGTCCGTTCCACCGTCTTTCGGACGACGAATCGGGACCGATATCGTGTGTCACCTGTATCGCCCCCGTTTTCAACGTACGGGAGGCATGTTCCAACTCGTCTCGATCCGCGTCGTCGGAAACCACCGTATCGAGACGTCCCGTTTCGTCTCCGGCGCGGACCCGAGGGACAACTCGACCATCATCGTCCACTTTCCCCATCCATGCGAAGAGATACGATTCGGACGCCGCGAGTCGTTTGCAGACGGCTTCTTCGATCTCTTCACGAGTCGTTGCTTCGAGGAGCGATTGGCTGACGTCCCAGATGAGGTCGTTGATGGCCATCTGGCGTTGAACCGTTTGTTCGGCCCGGCGGTGAGCCACGGCGTTCTCGATCCGGTTTGCGAGGGCGACGAACTGCCGCTTTCCGGTTCCTTTCTTCAGATAGTCGGTTACCCCCGCGGAAATGGCCTCACTCGCTGTTTTTTCGCTTCCACCGCCCGTCATGAGAATGTACGGTGTTTGGGGGGCGATCTCTTTTACCGCGCCGAGCAGTTCGAGCCCGTTCATTTCCGGCATCTCGTAGTCACTGACGACGCAGTCGAACTGTTCCAGTTCGAGGCGGGCGAGAGCGTCCGTCGGGATGGTCTCCGTGTGAACGGTCACATCCGATATTTCCTGTGTCAGGATTTCGGACGCGACCTTTCCGAAGAACTCGTTGTCTTCGACATGTAGCACCCGAATCGGGCGACGTTCCATTCTACAATACAGGTCTCGTATGTGATCAATATATAACTTTGTCCTCCACGCAGCGATCGAACTGCATTCTCTTTTAGTGATTATTCCTCTCGGTCAGCCTATCGGGGGAAACTTCCACCGACGTCAGTTGGCTTCCGGTGGCTCGGGAACGTTGCCGAACGACGGTCGCGATGCCTCGTCTGGAGCGGCCCATTCGACGGCGTTCCCCAGGATTTTTCGGATTTCCGGCTGTCGGTAAATCGGATACGTCTCGTGTCCCGGTCGGAAGTAGAAGACACGCCCCGACCCGCGGCGGTAACAACAGCCACTTCGGAACACCTCGCCACCCTCGAACCAACTGACGAAGACGAGTTCGTCCGGAGCGGGGATGTCGAACTGCTCGCCGTACATCTCGGCGTTCGGGACGACGACCTGTTCGTCGATACCGTCGGCGATGGGGTGCCCGGAGTCAACGACCCAGAGGCGTTCGCGTTCACCGTCTTCTCGCCATTTCAGGTCACACGTGGTACCCATCAACTCCTTGAATATCTTCGAGAAGTGGCCGGAATGGAGCACGATGAGTCCCATCCCGTCGAGCACGCGTTGCTGTACGCGCTCCACGATTTCGTCCGCGACTTCGTCGTGTGCGATATGTCCCCACCACATGAGGACGTCCGTCTCCGCGAGTACCTCCTCGGTGAGGCCGTGTTCTGGTTCGTCGAGCGTCGCCGTCCCGACGTCGAATCCCTGCTCTCCAAGTGCCGACGCGATGACCGTGTGAATGCCGTCCGGATAACACTCCTCGCTCGCTTCGTCTTCACGTTCGTGTCGAAACTCGTTCCACACCGTGACGCGCGTGCTGTTCATATACGGTTCCTCGTGGGTCGGTCGATTCACTGTTTCGGAACCCGCAATCGCCGCAGGGACGAACCGTTTTTCCTCACTCCTCCGAAACCTCGTCCTCTTCCCACCCTTCGCTGTAAATCCGCTCCTCGGGAACCCCAATCGCCTCCAATTCCTCTTTCGTCTCCACGACCATTCCGGGGACGCCACAGCAGTAGAAGTCGGTGGATTCGGGATCGCGACGACGCTTTCGACGTGTTCTTGGACGTGTCCGGTTCGGCCGTCCCACTCCTCGTCGGAGAGCGAGTAGGCCACGGTCAGGTTTTCGTTTTCAGCTTCCAGTTGATCCAGCGTCTCCCGGTACATCACGTCGTCCTGTGTCTTTTCCCCGTAGAGGAACGTCGCGTGCCCGTCGCCGTCGCGGAGGTAGTGTTTCACCATCGCCACCATGGGCGTGATTCCGGTCCCCGTCGAGACGAACGCCACGTCGGAGTCGAGATTCCGAAGATACAGGTTGCCGTCCGGTTCCTCGATTCGGATGGTATCCCCGAGCGTTCGCTCGTGCATGTACACGGAGGCAGTTCCCTCGTCGTATCGTTTTATCGCCAGGACGAGGTGATCCGTTCCCGGAATCGTCGTGGGCGTGTACGGACGAACGACTTCGTCGTCGCCCGACGCATCCACCTCGCTTGCTTCGCTCGCATCGAAGTGCAACTGTGTGTGTTGCCCGGGTTCGTAATCGAACGGTACGTCGTCGGCCAGTTCGAACTGCTTCACTCGGGGCGTCATCCGATGTATCGACGTGATTTCTACTTCGCGCATGGCAGAGGAGGACGGCACGATTGTCCGTAAACGAACTGCCCTGCACCTTCCACCCTGCACCTTCCACCCTGCACCTTCCACCCTGCACCTTCCACCCTGCACCTTCCACCATTCCACCGGAATACTCCTCAGAATCTAGCGCTGGCGGCTTCGTTTCGACTTTCGACATACGCCGGAACGCATAACCCGCCCGAGTACCTGGATATACTCCCATGAAACACGCCGACCTCCCCGAAAATCTACCCCGCTACAAGCGAAAATCGATCGAGCGGGTCCGAACGGTGAGCGACCTCCTCGACGAGGCGTTCCGCGTTCCCGGCACGAACTTCCGGGTCGGTATCGACCCGATTCTCGGCCTCCTCCCGGTCGGCGGCGACGCCGCGTCGGCGATCATCTCGCTTTACATCGCCCTCGAAGGCTATCGAATGGACGTCCCCCGTCACGTCCTCGGCCGCATGCTCGCCAACATCGCCATCGACGCGTTCGGCGGCGCGGTTCCCGTCCTCGGGTCGGTGTTCGACGCGACGTGGAAGGCGAACCGCAAGAATCGAGAACTGCTCGAAAAACACGTCTCGAACCACTGATCCCCTTTTCGATTTAGACTACTCCGCGAGTTCGAGCGTCACCGCTTCGGCTTCGAAATCCTCGACGAACGACCCCGAACCCCCGACGCTTATCTCGCCCTCGTCGGTTTCGATGACGAGCGCCGCTTCGACCGGGAACGCGTTGGATGCGGGTTCGAGCAGTCCCTGCCGAACGTCGATGAGGAGGCCTTCGATGGTTACCATATCGCTATCACCGCCGACCGGTCGCCCCCGAATTCGTGCGACGATGGCGTCGTTCTCGCGGAGGTGGAGCGTCGCTTGGAGCACGGCCGAGCGGAAGTCGTCGAACGTCTTCGGCAACTCCACAGGTTCTGCGGCGTACACTTCGTTCGCCATCGGCCAGTAGTTGCCGAGGAACGACCCGACGAGGACGGGGACGAGTTGTTCCTGTGCGAAGGTGATCGCCTGTTTTTCGCTGTTCGACCGAACGATCATCTCGGTCGGAGCGACGAGACCGAACTGCTTGTCCACCGTGAGCGTCGTCGCCATCGGTTCGCGCCAGACGCGGACGGTACTTGCGAGTCCACCGAACTCCGCCGCATCGACGTCGTCACGATGGATTCCGCTGAGGACGAGCAGGACGAGGACGCCGCGTTCCACCGCGTCCGCGAGTTCGTCGGCGACTTCTGGGAGATGTTCGTACGGTATCGAGAGGGTGACCTCCTCGTTCGCCTCGGCGAGGCGGTTCTGAATCCGCTTGATGACCGTGACGCGGGATTTGATGACCTCGAACTGGTCCGGTTCGCTCGTCGTCGCGGAGTAGCGTTCGTCCAGCGCGGCCGCATCGTTTCCACCCGGTCGGAGAGCGTCCCGATGACCCGTTCGGGCGGATTCGCGCGGATCATGGTCGGGACGACGTGGTCGTTCACCTCCACGAATCCCCTGTCTGCCAACTTCTCGCTGGTGCTGTAGACGTAGCGTTTCGAGACACCGGCGTCGTCGGCGATGGTGCTGGCTTTCGCCTCGCCCTGTTCGAGAATGGCGAGATAGGTATCGACTTCCTTTTCGGAGAGACCGAACTGGCGGAGGAGGCTTTCGAGCGTGGTGTCGTCCATTTCCTGACTCATGATTTCTCGGGTACCTATTTACTTTCCTCGGTGGTCCGAACGACGACGACGTCCGAAACCGACAGTTCGACTTTCGAATCCCTTCCAGTGGCGGTCGGAACCCGTTCTCCGGACACGAGGTTCACGTCCTCGACGCGCTCGCCGATTCGAACCGTCTCGCTTCCGTCCGCGAAGTTCAACGCAACGACGACCCGCGATTCGCCATCGTCGCGGGCGAACGCGACCACGCTCGAAGATTCGCTCTCCCATTCGATTCCCTCGACCGTCCCGCCTTCGAGCACGGGATGTTCGTTGCGGACTTCGACCAGCGACCGGTGGAACGCGGTCAACTCGTCGTCGCCGTCGTCCCAGCGCATCGTCCCGCGGTACTCGGTCATCCCGCGCTCCTGCCCGTAATAGATCATCGGTGCACCGGGGAGCGTGAACGTCGCGGCGGCCGCGGCTTTCAGCGCGTCGCGGTCGCAATCGTCGAGATACCGCGATTCGTCGTGGTTTTCGACGTACCGGAGGTGAACGGCGCTTTCGGGGAAGCCAGCACGCTCGGCGTCGGAGAGCGCGTCGAACACGGCGGATGCGGGTTTTTCACCGTTTCCGATTTTGCGCAGGGTCCCTGTACAGCGTCGTGTCGTAGTGATAGTGAATTCGCCCTCGTGGTAGGCTGGGTCGCGCGGAATCGTCTCGTCCAACAGCAGGAAATCGTCGGGGACGCGCGCGGCGAGTTCCTTCCAAAACTCGTGTGGGACGCCCCACGCCACGTCGCAGCGGAACCCGTCAACGACCCCCGCCCACTCGTCCACTACGTCGAGCAGGAATCGCCGGACTGCGAGTGAATCGAAGTTGTAGTTCGGGATTCGGTCCCAGTTGAAGTAGCGTTGTGCCTTCGGTTCCCCGGTCTCCTCGTCTTCCTCCCAGATGTACCAATCGCGGTACTCGGGCACCCCGGCGGCGCTCATCTGGAACGCCGGGTGGTCCCGCGAGGAGTGGTTGATGACGAGGTCGAAGACGACCCGAATTCCGGCGTCGTGGCAGGCCGACACGAAGGATTCGAACTCCCCGCGCGTGCCGAGGTCCTCGGCCGTCTCGAAGTAGTTCGTCGTGTGGTAGCCGTGGTCGGTCGGGCTTCCCAAAATCGGGGTCAGCCAGACGCAGTCCACGCCGAGCCATTCGAGATACGGGAGCCGTCGTTCCAACTCCTCGAACGTGGTATCGACCGTCTCGCCCGCGAACGACCGGACGAAAATCTCGTACACCGTGGCGGATTCGGCCCACTCCGGCGGGTCGTTGGGCCTGTGAATTCCCACTCCCTCGCTCCGTGGCACCTCGCTTCGCTCGGACCCGCTCCGCTCGGACAGTCCGAGTTCACTTTTTCCGCCAATCTCCACGCAGTCGGCGATGCTGTGGCGTTCGCCGACTGCGACGGCGTGAATCCTGAGTCCGTCCCCGATGTCGTTGCGGGGAATTCGGACGGTTCGCGGGCCGTCGGTCACGGCCCGCGAACCGTTTTCGTAAAGTTCCACCGTCAACTCGTCGTCCGCGAACTCGCTGTCGGGTGCGGATTCGGTCGTCGCCGTGACGACGACCGAATCCGTTTCCACCGTGGCATCGAGGTGAATCCGTGGCCGTCCCGGTCCGGGGACGGTGAGCGTCCCCTGCACCTGCTCGGTTAGGTCGTCGTTCAGCAGGAATCCGTAGGGGTGCTCGCCCGGCGGAAGTTCCGTCTCGTACACGTACGCCCCGTTTTCGTACGTCGGCCGGTCGCGGCCGACGAGGTGCTCGTTGAACGGCCCCGCGATGCAGACGGACTCCAGTTCCTCGTGGGGAATCGGCAGGTCCGACAGCGGCAGTTCGAAGCGCGCGGGTCGGCGCTCGTCGGGGAACGCGCGGACGGTTCGTTCGTGGTCGCCGTCTGGCGCGGAGAGTCGGAGTCGGTAGACGCCCGGGACGTCCGGCGCGAAGTGGACGACCGGCGCGTCGTCCACGACCGCCGAACTGCCGTCCGGGCGCGTTTCGAGGTGCCACTCGTACTCTCCGTTCGGATTCGGGTCGTGCGGCGCGAGTTCGACCGCCGCTCCGACCGTCGTGAATCGAGGGGGATCAGCAGTGTGCATGTGTTTCACGCCACAGGGGAGTTATAACTATCTTGCGTTCTGTTGAGAATCTGTGAAGGATTATTTCACCAAGTCTTTTACCACCCCGACTCGTGGTGCTACCTGATGACGCTCCGCGACGCACTTTCCGATTTCAAACGCCACCGCGGGAACGCGACCCGCTTCCCCGGTGAGCGCCGGACGACGGCGGGCCGGTTCTCCGGTTTCGACGCTCGACTCGTCCACGTCGGCCCGCATGGGTCGCTCCGCGACTACTCCTACCCGCTCTCCGGCCGCTACGGACTCGACCGCTCACGATTCGGGGTTCGGAGGGACGGAAACGCCGACATCGTGTGGTTCGACGCCGTCGATTCGACGCAACGCTATCACGAGGGGAGCGCCCTCGTCGTCACCGAACACGGGACCGCTGACTGGTCTATCACGCAGTACGATCTGACGTTCGGCGATTTCCATCTCACCCATTTTGCGGTCGACGATGCCGACGAAAACGACGCCGTTCCCGACGAACTCGTGGCCTACTTCGGGTTCGCGCCGGACGGCCGGGACGACAGAATCGGACAACTTCGCCACGGCGACGTGGTCGAGGTGTACCACACCGCGGAACACGATTACCTCGGAATGTCCGCCGCTCCCTCCGAAATAGACGGTCTCGTTCCGGCGGATTTCGAGGCGCTGGTCTCCGAGCAACCCAACGCGGTACCCGGTATCGCCGACACCGGCCGTTACGAGGAGAGTCGCCTCAGCGGCGAACTCGTCGTCTCCCTCCCGCTCGATGGTGCGACGACGTTCGTTTCCCTGCTCGCCGACCACCGTGAACTCCCCCGTGAGGATGCTCTCCGGCGAGTTCGGGAACTCGCCTCCGAGTACGATTCTCCCGCCCGAATTCGGGCCCTCGCCACCGACGAGACGTCCCGGAACCTTCTCGATACGACGCTCGACGCGCCGACGACGGACGGCCATCACCGACGACCTCCGGGTGCTCTCGTTTCTGTCGGCGGAGACGGGGGCGCGAATCGCCGGGCCGGATTTCGACCCGTTCTACCAGTACTCGGGTGGCTACGGCTACACGTGGTTCCGCGACGACGCGGAGATTTCCCGCTTCTTGCTCACGGCCGACGACCACTTCGACCTCTCGCTGGCCGATTGGCACGAGAAAAGCGCCCGGTTGTATTGTAAAACCCAACGCCCTGACGGGACGTGGCCCCACCGCGTCTGGCCCCGCGACGGGACCATCGCCCCGGGGTGGGCGAACGCCCGCGTCGAGGCCGGTGACGGCGCGGACTATCAAGCGGACCAGACAGGAAGCGTGATCGCTTTCCTCGCCACCTATCTCCGAACGTCCGACCTCGATGCGGAACTCGAAACCGAAATCGAGGGAACCCTTCGTGCCGCGCTCGACGGATTGGACGACACCCTCGAAGCGGATGGCCTGCCGATCCACTGCCAGAACGCGTGGGAGAACATGACCGGGCGCTTCGCCCACACCGCCGCGACGTACCTCGAAGCCTACGCGGAACTCGCCCGCGCGCCCGTCTCGGACGACGTTCGGGACCGAGCGCTGGAGGGAACGAAAGCGGTACTCGCCGGACTCGACCGCCTCTGGACGGGCGAGTTCTACGCGCTCGACTTCGTCGAGGACGACCGCGACGAGCGCCGTGATTCGAGCGCGCTCGCGCTCGCGGCCGCACACCGCGCGGCCGCATCGGTCGTCGACCTCGACTCCGAGCAGGTGGACCGACTCGTCTCCCACACCGAAGCCGTCCTCGACGGTCTCTGGCGCGACCCGGAGGAGAGCGAGATTCGCGGCCTCGCGCGTTTCGACGGCGACGATTGGCGCGTGCGCGAGCAGACGACGCCCAAAATCTGGACGGTTTCGACGGCGTGGGGAGCCAACGCCGCGAACGAACTGGCGGACCTGCTCGCCGAGCGTGACGACCGCCGCGGCGTCGAGTTCGCCCGCCGCTCGCGCGACCTCCTTTCGTTGCTCCTGCCCGGCGGTTCGCTCTGTGCCGAAACCGGCTACCTCCCGGAACAGTACTTCGACGTGGGCGAGGCCGACAGCGCGACGCCGCTCGGGTGGCCCCACGCGATTCGACTGGCGACGGTCGCGTCGCTGGACGAACGGGGGGAACTGGGACCGGCAAAACGAGCCGCAAACGACTGAATCGAATCGATTTCAGACCGACGCTTTTCCCGCCACCGTTTCGCTCTCACCGACGACGTCACCGGTCTCGCCGTCGAAGACGTGCAGGTCGTCCTCGTCGAACGTGATCCGAATCGTCTCGCCGGGTGCGGGTTCGACGTCGGAATCGACGCGCGCGATGAAGTCAGGTGCGAGATCGAGATAGAGGTAGTTGTCGCTCCCGATGGGTTCGACCACTTCGACGGTGGCCGAGAGGGCGTTCCGGTCGGACTCCGCCGCGGGGAAAATATCCTCCGGTCGGATACCGATGGTAAACGCCGCATCCGTGTTCTCGATTCGGTCGGAAAAGGACGGGGCGAGACGGCACGAAAACGCACCGTGGTCGTCTTCGAGGACGACGGCGTCGCCGTCGCGCGCGCGCGAACGTCGATGAAGTTCATGCTCGGCGACCCGATGAAACCGCCGACGAAGCTGTTTACGGGTTGTTCGTACACGTTCGTCGTCGCGCGCCCATCTGCTGGAGTTCGCCGTCACGAAGGATAACGATGCGGTCGCCCATCGTCATCGCCTCCTCCTGGTCGTGGGTGACGTACACCGACGTGATCCCGAGTTCCTGCTGGATGCGCTGGATTTCGGTTCGCATCGTGGTCCTGAGTTTCGCGTCCAAATTCGACAGTGGTTCGTCGAAGAGGAAGATGTCGGGTTCGCGGACGATGGCGCGGCCGAGCGCGACGCGCTGTTTCTGCCCGCCGGATAACTCGTCGGGTTTGTCCCCGAGCAGGTCCTCGATACCCATCATCTCGGCGGCTTCGTACACCTTCTCGTGGCGCTCGTCCTTCGAGAGGTCGGTACTCATCCGAAGTCCGAATCCCATGTTCTGCTCGACGGTCTTGTGGGGGTAGAGCGCGTAGTTCTGGAACACCATCGCCACGTCGCGGTTCTTGGCGTGAACGTCGGTCACGTCCTCGTCGCCGATGTAGATGTGACCGTCGGTGGCGCTTTCCAACCCGGCTATCATGCGGAGTGTCGTGGTCTTCCCACACCCGGACGGACCGACGAGCGTGACGAACTCGCCGTCCTCGATATCGAGGTCGAGACCGTCCACGGCGACGATTTGGCCGCGGTCGAACTCCTTTCTGAGCGTCTCCAGTCGAAGGCTTGCCATTACTCGTGTGGTGTCGTACCACGGTAAAGTTCTTTCCCATCGAACCAAATCTGTGATGGGATATTTCATACTACTTTTCAAGGCCGATATTCGACCGATTCGTCCCCTTTCTCAAATATGTCGATGAGAAAACGACACGAAAATCCCTAACGGTTAAATACGTGAAGTCATATTTCATAACGGATACAACCATGTCGTACCCACGGCGGAAAATTCTACAGACAGGCGGCGCAGTGGCTGGTATCACCCTTGCGGGATGCATCAGCGTGAACAGCGACGAGAAAGACGGCAGCGGCGACAACGGCAACGATGGCGGTGGTGGCGACGGAAACGGCGGCAACGGCAACGACGACACCTCCGGCGGCACCGGACAACTCTGGCATTCGCGTCCGAAGGGACCGAAGAAGAGCCTCGAATCGAACGTGAAGAAGTTCGAGGGACAATCCGACTATGCGATAAAACTCTCCGAGATTTCGGACCTGCAGAAGACCATCGAGAACAAACTCCCCGCCGGAAAAGGCCCGCATCTATTCCAGTGGGCACACGACTGGATCGGCGAGTACCAACCCGCCGGGTTCCTCTCGGACCAGAGCGACAACCTCTCGGTGGACCTCGAATCCACGTACACCAGCGCAGCGGCGGAGGCGGTGCAGTTCGACGGCGAAACGCTCGGCCTGCCGTACGCCGCCGAAACCGTCGCACTGCTCTACAACAAGGACATGGTGGACGAACCGCCCGAAACGGTTGCAGAGATGCAGTCCATCATGGAGGAACACCACGACCCGTCGAACGGGAAATACGGCCTCTCGTTCCCCATCGACCCCTACTTCATCAGCGGCTACGCGCAATCCTTCGGCGGCTACTACTACGACGAGAAGAAGGACGAACTCGGCCTCACGAAGTCGGAGACGCTCGAAGGATTCCGATTCGTGCGCGACGAACTGGCGAAGTACATCCCGAAGGATCAGAAATACGACCCGCAGGCCGCCGTGTTCAACGAGGGCAACGCGCCGTTCGCCATCAACGGTCCGTGGTATCTCGGCACCGTCCGTGACAAGGGTCTCGATGTCGGCGTCGCCCCGCTTCCGAAACCGAAGGGCGGCAAACCGAAACCGTACACCGGCGTGAAGATGTGGTACTTCGCCAAGAAGATGAACGAGGAGAACGGGAACACCGCGGCCGCTCGGAAGTTCACCGAGTGGCACACCACGAACACTGACCTGCTCCTCGACCTCGCCAAGGATCACGGCTTCATCCCGGTTCACAAGGACCTCGCGGGCAGCGACGACCTTCCGCCAGCAGTCAAAGGCTTCTCCGAATCCGTCCAGATGGGAGAACCGATGCCGACGGCCCCGCACATGCAGAAGGTGTGGGATCCGGTCAAGTCCGCGTTCCTCAAGGTGCTGAAAGGCAAGCAGGACGCGAAACCGGCGTTCGAAGCGGCGGAGAAGACGATCAAGCAGAACTGGGACTGAGGCCACATGAGTATTCGCTCGACGTTCAATCGCGGCGCAAACGCGCTGGAAAATCCCGTGTTCGACCGGGACGACCTGCCCCTGCTACTGATACTGCCGGGGCTGTTTCTGTTCTCGGCGTTCATGTTCTACCCCATCCTCTATTCGTTTTATCTGTCGTTGACGGATGCGACGAACCTGACGCTGTTCACACACGAGTACTCGTTCGTCGGATTCGACAACTACCGGAGGGTGCTGTTCGGCACGCCGCACTTCAAGCTGATTCTGTTCGGATTCAGCACGACGCTCCCGCTCAACGCGGGCTTTTGGAACTCGATGGGCATCTCGTGGCTGTTCGTGTTCACGAGCGTGGCCCTCAAAGTCGCGCTGAGCATCGGCATCGCGCTCGTGTTGACCAATCCCTACGTCATCGGTCGGCGCTACATGCGTTCGCTCATCATCATCCCGATGGGCCTGCCGACCATCTTCACCATCACCGTCTGGCGCGGCATCTTCAGCAACGCCCGATACGGCCTGGCGAATCAGGTACTCACCGGACTGCACCTTCAGCCGGTTTTGTGGCTCGACCAGCGGTGGACCGCGTTTCTGGCGTACAACGTCACCGAAGCGTGGTTGGCCTACCCGTTCATGGTCATCATCATCGTGAGCGCGCTGCAGGACGTGCCCGAGGAACTCCACGACGCGGCGATGGTGGACGGCGCGGGATTCCTCAACCGGTTCGTGCACGTCACGCTTCCGTCCATCAAGCGACCCGTGCTCTTCGCGTCGATACTGACGGCGGCGGCGTCGTTCCAGCAGTTCCTCATCCCGTACGTGATGAACAAGGGTGGACCGCTCCGCCAGAACGAACTGCTCATCGTCTACGGCTACCGTGAGGCGTTCCGCTTCGACAAGTACGGGAAGGGGGCCGCCATCATGACCGCGACGTTGATCGTTATCAGCGGCTTCATGTTCCTGAACGTGAAACGCGGCCGCCTCGCGGAGGGGGTGAGCGAATGAGCGACGGAATCCTCGGCGGCTTCGCCGAGGACGTTCGACGTGCACTCGGGGCACCCGTCCGCGCGTCGAGTCGGCGCGGTACACCGTCCACGGCCTGCGAACCGGCGAAGTGTCGGCGCGACGAGTCGCGGCGAAACTCGTCGCCACCGCGTTCGCGCTGTTGATGGTCGGGACACTGCTGTTCCCGATCTACTGGATATTCCTCGCCTCCCTCTCCGGGACCGGCGGGTCGCTCTATAGTTCGAGCGGGATCCATCTCCTGCCACAGAAACCGTCGCTCGACGCCTACAAATGGGTACTCGGCGGCATGTCGATACCGAGCTACACGGTCGCGGTTCACCTGTTCGGCACGGAGATAGCGCTACGGACGCCCGGCGTCTCTACCACGGTGAACTGCGCGCGCTTCGACGGCTGTTCGCAGTTTCCGCTGTTCCTTTGGAACAGTTTCACCGTCGCGGTGCCCACCGTCATCCTGACGATGGCAATCGTGATCCCGGCGGCGTACGCGCTCTCGCGGCGGAAGTTCCTCTTCCGATCCAAGGTGCTCTACCTGTACGTCCTGTTCACGCAGGTCGGCGGCGGACTCGGCATCGCGGCGCTCATCGCGCTGTACGCCACGTTCGTCCAGTTCGGCCTCGACAACAGCAAACTCGCGCTGTCGTCGTACGACGCCGCGACCGCCGTCCCGTTCAACACGTGGCTGTTGAAAACCTACATGGACAACATCCCGACCTCCTACGAGGAGGCCGCGATGATGGACGGGGCGCCCACGTGGCGCATCGTCTGGGAGATAATCATCCCGCTGTCGAAGGCGGGACTGGCGACCGTCCTCGTCTTCAGCTTTCTCACCGGCTGGACCGAGTTCATCGTCGCCCAACTCCTGCTCAGCACCGGCAAGTACACCCTCCCGGTCGGCCTCTACAGCCTCGTCGGGAAGTACTCGACCCCGTGGGCGCGGTTCTCGGCTTTCGCGCTGACCTTCGCCACGCCCATCGTCTTGGTGTATCTGTTCGCACAGCGGTACATCGAGAGCGGGCTATCCTTCGGCGGTATGGAAGGTTAGGGCGAGTTGGGTGGATTTGATTCTTTCTTTCGTTCGGTGGCTACTGGGTGGTTCTGGTTTTTCGATGGTTGCAGTCGTTGGGAGTCGGATTTTGAACACTTTATCGGTCGTGAGGTGTTCTGTTTGATCTTGGTTTTGGTCTTGTTGTGACCGCAAATACAGACGTCAGTGAAAACCCCACCGCCCTCTAACCTCCCCAGCCTCCTCGGTTGCTTACTCGCGGATAAACCGCGCACATCAGCGCGCCCGCACGGGGTCTGGGCGACAGTGCTCTCCGACCTAACTCTCCTGATACCCGGCAAACACACTCCAGACCGTGTTTACGAGCGTGAAAGCGATGTACAGTCCGAACGTGAGCATCGCCAACTGCTGCAGCGCGGCGTCCATCGTGTGAATCCTATCGAGGACGGTGTAATCGAGTCCGACGGATATCACCGCGACGACGAAGACGAACAACAACTGGCGCCAATTGACTATCGTGCTCATATACGATAGTGGTCGAAACGCCGCATAAGTCTTCTTCACGCGTTTTCTTTCCAACTCGAACACCGTGGTCTATTCCGGGCGGCGGTGGGCCGGTTACCGCGAACTCACGACCATCCGCTCCGCGAACAGCGCGTCCAAATCCGGTTGCTCGATCAACTCGTACTCGTCACCCGCTCGTTCCACGTACCCTGCGTTCGCCAGATGTTCGAGGTGGGCGTAGGACTCGCCGGGGCCGTGGAGGAGGTGGATTCCTTCGAGTTCGCCGAACAGGTGGGCACCCATGGTCCACGGGTCGGTCGGGCCGTTTTCGTTCAGCACGCCGACCACGTCCTCGGCGCGTTCGCGGTGGTGGGCGTGGATTTCACGGGCGCGGGAGACGGCGTCGAGGGGGTCGCCGTGGCCGGGCCACGCGCGGGTGTAGGACTCCGAAACGACGTGCGAGAGGGTGTCGAGGTAGGCCTCAAGTGGGTTTTCGAGGCGAACGTCCGCGCGCCGACGTTGGGGGTGTACGCTTCGAGGAGGGCGTCGCCGCAGAAGAGTTCGCGGCCGTCTTCGCCGTCGAAGGCGAACCCGGCGAGACCGGCGGTGTGTCCGGGGAGATGGACGGCTTCGAGTTCGTAGTCGCCGCAGTCGAAGGTGTCCCCGGCGGAAAACGGTTCGACGGTGGGGGTTGGGCCGTCGAGGCGTCCGGCTTTGACCGCGTTCCGGAACACGGGTTCTTGGATCGGTTCCGGGAGTCCCCACTCGCCCAGTAGTCGCTGCTGTCTGGTTTCGATGGCGTCCCACGCCGATTCGCGCTGGGCGACGAGCGCGGCGTCCTCCTCGTGGACGTGGACGGTGGCGCCGCTTCGCTCTTGCACGGTCCCGGCCAGTCCGGCGTGGTCGGTGTGCCAATGGGTGATGTACACCTGCGCGATGTCCTCGACCGAACAGCCGTGGTCCGCCAACCCGGATTCCAGCGACGCGAGCGTTTCCGGTTTTCTGACGCTCGTGTCATGAGTGTCGTCGGGCCGTCGGAACTCGCGTTGAGGAGGTACACGCTGTTTTCTCCCTCGAACTCCGTGTTTTCGAGTCGAATTCGGTTCACGGACGTTTTTGGGACTCCTCTAATATGATATTTTTTATAATTATCGCAATAACGAGAGCTGTGCGGTCTTTCTCGAAAAACACACTAAACGGTGTAGCTGTTCGGGTCTAGCGAGTTGCCAGCGACGTTATCGGTCGTCGGTTAGGATTTGGGCGAGCGACAACACGGTGAACGTCGTGACGAGGAGTCCACCCCAGATGAGGTCGGGGATGGATGCTATCGGGGGGATGCCGGCCCACGCCGTCATCAGCAACAGAACGCCGACGGCCGTGACTCGCCGATAGTAGGTCAGCCACGGTACTGCTTGGTCGTCCGAGTCGTCGGTTTCTGGTTCGGTTTCGTAGTCCGTTTCCTCCGCCGTGTCGAGATATGGGTCGAACTGGTCCGCCAGTGGACCGCGTTCGACGATACCCCTGCTCTTGTTGTAGCGGATGACGCCCTCGCTTTCGAGTTTCGGGAGGTGGGACTGGTACAGCGCGATGTACACGCGCTGGCGTTCGTCGGACGTGAGTGCCTGGACCGTCGTGTCGTTTTCCCACGCGGCGACCTGTTCTGCGAGGTCCCGCATCTCGACGGCCCCGTCCGTATCCTTCAGGAACCGGAGTGCATCCCTTCGGCGCTGTGTCTGGAGAATATGGAATATCTTGTCGCGCGAAAGGGGTTCGACCAGTTCCTCGGACGCGTGTTCGAACTCGTCTACCGCCGAGTCGGAACTGACGCTCATTTACCCGGTCCCCGGTATGCGGTGCTTTCCGCTCCTCGAATCGCTGTCAGGCAAGGGGTTTCGTCGGAGCGAGATGATTCATCGTAGAAGTGAATCCCATCAGATTGGAGGAAATCGTCGGGGGAGAGAGTGTCGTCGTTACTTCGGACCGGGACGGACTTCCGTCTCGGTAATCGGTCGTTTCGTTGCTCGCGTGCCATGTAGTTCAATATCGGACGTAGATTTTAAAAAGGTATTGGGTCTACGTCAATGATAAAGCTCTAATTTATCTTCTGGCCGTCATCTGGTACGTTTATGTAGTGGATATGTTCGTTTCCATAGACGGGAGCGTCATCGGTCTTTTACTATACCGAAATGGAACCTTTCTCCGACGATGGCGACCCTCGATGGACGGGAGTATCGGCAGATGGTCCGGCGACTCGCGCGAAAAGTCAACGATCGGATCGATGCCGGGATGAGCATGCGCGCCGCGCTGTATCGATCCGTCGGGGAGTGTATCGGCGACCTCTGGAATCGGGACGTGTCGCTTCGTGTCTGTGAACTCTCCGAACGGGAACCGGAGATCGAGATGGTGACCGAGATCGCCGCCGAGGATGCGACCGACACGCACGCCGATTATGAGGTATTTATTCGCGCCATGGCGTTCTCCGTCCTCGAACAGGACGTGCGCGAGGCGGTCGAAAACACCATCCCGGTCGAACGGGACGCTGCCCGTTCCGACTAGTCCATACGTTTAGGCACGTCCGGGTCGTGGTCCCTCCATGCCCGACACACCCCACCCGGACGAGGAGTTTTCGCCCTGTACCAACTGCGGAAAACTCGTCAATCTCGGTGAGTACCACCCGACGGTCGTCGTTCGTCACAGCGTCACCGCCAATCAAACCGAAAACGTGACGCTCCACTTCTGTAGCGAGGATTGTTTGGACGAGTGGACCGGCCCGTTTCCGTAATATCTCGAAAATTAGCCGCCGTTCCGTTCTACCGCTCCATTGCTCCACCGTTCCGCTCCACCGCTCTGCGCCGTCGATCACTGTTCCGCTGTACGCGGTAATCCGACCATACCCGTAGTTTTCCCACGAATTTCTCCGAAACGCTCAGCGATTTTTACCCGTCTCGGAACCGTGGTTCGGATATGGAGTTCGAACGTCCGGAATCGCGGTGGAAACGAGTTGCAATCATCGTCGGCATCGCGTTCGGGTTTCTCGCCGTTTCGTTCGTCGTGATTCCAGTCGTGCTGCTCGCCGGTGAACTCCTCGCCGGAATCGTCGTCGGGATCGTTCGCGTGATCACCGAACCACGTACGGGTCAGCACCCGGCATGAACCGTCCCAGATCGACCGACTGCTGATACTCCGACGAAAGAATCCCGGTCAGTCGCTCGCGGAGTTCGTCGCCGTCGTCCGCATCCCACTCGCGGGGATCACGAATCGGGACGACGAGGAACCCCCGTCCCTTGATCTCTTCGGCGTGCAGCGCCGCCATGTCCGGTGTTCCGCCGTCGAAGCCGTATTTGTCGGCCTGCGCGGTGAACTCCCAGAAGACGTGCTCCGTCGCCGTTTCGCCGACCGGCAGGAGGACGTGTGCCGCGATGGCTCTGAGTTCGGCGTCGAAAAAGCGCTCCATATCGTCGTACTCCTTCGGCGTCGGTGGCCGACCGTCGGGAAGCCTGCTCATGTGGAGGTAACTCATGAACAGGTTGGCGATGGTCGGTTCGTCGCTGTACACGTCGCCGAGGAGGCCGACGTCGTTCAGCACCGGTTGGAGTTTTTCGCCGACTTCACCGCCGGTGAACGGGACGTTCGTCTCGGTGCCACCGTGCGTTCCCGGGTGGTCGCCGATGAGATGGAAATCCGCGTTCGCATCGCCGTAGCCGAACACTGCACAGTCCCCGTCGTGCCGTTCTTCACACTGACAGGAGGGTCGCATTCCGAACGGGTTACGTACCCGTCCTTCTTCGTGGAGCCATTTCACACCTTTCGTAGCAGTTCCGTATGAAAAAGCGCGTCGGTACGGGTGAATCTCATCGCTGACTGGCCGAGATTCTACGATCGTACGTCGCGTGTATGAACACTGAAAACGGTAGATGCATTGAGTGATGCACCGAACCAGACACAGAGGTATAGATTTGACAGGCGCAAAGCCGTGGATTTTCGTGGGTGATCCAATCCTTATTCGTTCCCTCCTTCCTGGTATGTCATAGCATATTCTACAATGGCCGGTTACTATTTAGTCTTTGTGGTGGTTTTGAACGCTAATCATCTCTATTGGAAACTCCAAGCCGAAAAAACAACACGAATCTAGTACTACGAGCACGATAATTTGAATATGTGGTTTCTCTCCCCCTCGCGTACTTTCGAGATGAGACGTATGACTCATTTCTGCGGATGTGGTCGGTGGTCGGTGGTCGGTGGTCGATGGTCGATGCACCGCTCCCGGGAGTGTCGAACGCGAAAAATCGTGGGTCAACGCTCGTGGTTACTTCTCGTTCACTTCCAGCACTCGGCCCGCCGCGATGGTCTGCCCCATGTCCCGCACCGCGAAACTCCCGAGTTCGGGAATCTCCGAGGACGGTTCGATGGAAAGTGGCTTCTGTGGCCTGACGGTCACGACGGCGGCGTCGCCGCTCTGGATGTAGTCCGGATTTTCCTCCACGACTTCGCCGCTGGCCGGGTCGATTTTCTGGTCGATGGATTCGATGGTGCAGGCGTCCTGTGCCGTGTGGGCGTGGAAAACCGGCGTGTAGCCCGCCGTGATGACCGACGGGTGTTGCATCACGACGATTTGGGCCGTGAACGTGTCCGCCACCTTCGGCGGGTCGTCTGCCGGACCGCAGACGTCTCCCCGTCGGATGTCGTTTTTCCCGACCCCACGCACGTTGAAGCCGACGTTATCGCCTGGCCCCGCTTCGGGAACTTCCTCGTGGTGCATCTCGATGGTCTTCACTTCCCCGCTTACGTCGCTGGGTTGGAACGAAACCGTATCGCCCATGTTCAGCATGCCGGTTTCGACGCGTCCGACCGGAACGGTCCCGATTCCCGAAATCGTGTACACGTCCTGAATCGGCAGACGGAGCGGCGCGTCGGTCGGTGCCTCCGGCATCGGCAGGTCGTTCAGCGCTTCGAGGACCGTCGAACCGTCGTACCACGGCATCTCGTCGCTCTGTTCGACGATGTTGTCGCCCGCGAGCGCCGAAATCGGGATGAACGACGCGTCTTCGGTGTCGAAGCGGACCTGATTCAACAGTTTCGTCACTTCGTCCACGACCTCACGATAGCGGTCCTCGTCGTAATTGACCGAGTCCATCTTGTTGACCGCGATGATGAGTTCGTTGATACCCAAGGTGCGCGCGAGGAAGACGTGCTCCTGCGTCTGCGGTGCAACGCCGTCGTCCGCTGCGACGACGAGACCCAGCGTTGTCCGCTTGGCTCGCGCCCGTGATCATGTTCTTCACGAAGTCGCGGTGACCGGGCGTATCGACGATGGTGAAGTAGTACTCGTCGGTGTCGAACTCCTGGTGAGCGATGTCGATGGTGACACCGCGTTCCCGCTCCTCCGCGAGGTTGTCCATCACGTAGGCGAACTCGAATCCGCCTTTGCCTTTCTCCTCGGCTTCGCGCTTGTGCTGTTCGATGACGTGCTCCGGGACGCTTCCCGTTTCGAAGAGCAGTCGGCCGACCAACGTGGATTTCCCGTGGTCGACGTGGCCGATAATCGCTAGGTTCTGGTGTGGTTTGTCTGGCATTCCCCATTCCCCCGTGTAGGGAACGTATCGGTACGAATGAGCAAAACAGTTGTGCCGACTCCATCGAAATCCGTGGGAGGAGATGCGCCGACCGGACGATCCGACGGTTAGATGGAATACACGGTCGATCGCGTCGGAAGTTTGATGAGAAACGAATCGAATGGTACCGTATGGAAGCGCGGCGGAGAGGCTTCGGAGCGTTCCTCATCGGCGACGACCTCGGGCTAACCACACGATGGGGAGTGATCGCAGTGGGTCTCTTCACCCTCGTCCTCGCCATCTCCGTTTCCGGGTACTACCAAACCGTGTATGCCATCGTCCCCGGACGGGTGATCGTCTACGGTGCGGCGACGCTACTGGTTCTACTGGCGGGGTGGCAGGCGTATCGGAACCGCGGCATCCTCGTCAGTATCTCCCTGTGTCTCGCTCCCGTGAGTGCCCTCTTCATTCGAATCATCGGCGAAGGGCAAACCGGCACCCCGACAGCCGTTGGAACGTTCCTCCTCGGCGTCGGTTGGGGAATGGCGTTCGGCGTTCCTCTCGGTATCCTCGGTTTCCTCCTCGGATACGCAGGGAGAAACGTGATGCCCACGGGAAAATCGGCTTGAATATCCGCCAGTTGGGTTTACACACCGATCAGTTCCTCCTCCGTGCCCCCTCTTTCCGGGCATGGTCCCTATCGTCGCTCCCTCCACTGATTCCTCTTTCCCTCCCGTCTCCGTCCGTCAACGTCAGTTCCTCCCGCAACCGCTTCCGTATCCCGTCCGACGAAACACCGTTCTCGCGCGCCCGTTCGGTGAGTCGATGGAGCGCCTCGCCGAACCCCTCTTCGTCCTCGACACCGCCGTTCGGTATCACTCCGTCCCCGATTCCCGCGGTCCGGTCGCCTGTCCGTCCGGCAGGACGGCGTGACCGCCGCGCCGAACAGGATGACGAAACTGCCGACGTACAGCCAGACGATGACCAACAGGAGGTTTCCGATGGTTCCGTACAGGCTGGTGTTGTACGCCGACACTTGTGCGTACATGTGGAAAATAGCGTGCAGGAGTTGCCATCCCACCGCCGCGATGATCACGCCTGGGAGAACTTCGCGGATGGAAACGTCGATGTTCGGAAAGACGTAGTACATCGGGAAGAACGCGACGCCGAGGGCGAGTACCGACACGATTTCCGTCAGTGAACTGTCGAACGGAACCCGTTGCGGTGTCGGAAGCGTCGCGCTCGTCACGCCAATGGTGACGACGACGATGATCAGTGCGACGAGGACGACGATACCGTCCTCCAGTTCGTCCACGAACGAGGTCTTTCGTTCCACGTCGTAGATGTCAGCGAATGCGGCGTCGAGCGCTCGGAAGATGCGGAACGTCCCCCAGAGAAGCACTCCGACCACGACGATGGAGTCGCCGGGCGAGGGTGCGCCCGTTATCGCGTTTCTGAGGAAGATGTTGGCACTCGCCGGAAGGTAGGAACCGATCTCCTGTACCAACTGTTCCGCGAGTTGCTGGCCGCCGACGGTGGAGACGATGACCGTCAACAGCAGGAGGACGGGAAGCAGGGAGACGAACGAGTGGTACGCGATGCTCCCCGCCATGAACTTGATGTTCTCCTCCCGCACTTCCTGCACGATGTCCCGACTCAGCGAGACCACACGACGGAGCCGAGGGTTCATACCCGATGTACGGGGAGGGAGCCTAAAAGTTCCACTTGCCATCCCACCGAATATCGCTCGTCATTCCAACGAATCCCGCTTGCCCCGTCCCGCCGTTTTAAGCCCTTCTCGTCCCACTTTCGCGTATGAAAGCCGCAGTCCTCAGAGAGTACGGCGAACCCCTCGAAATCGAAGCCGTGCCGCGTCCGGACCCCGAAGACCACGGCGTCGTCATCGAAACCGAGGCGTGTGGCATCTGCCGGAGCGACTGGCACGCGTGGCAGGGCCACGGCGAATGGGCCGACGACCAAGTCCCGCCCGGCCAAATCCTCGGTCACGAACCCGCGGGAACGGTGGTCGAAGTCGGCGAGGGGGTAACGGACGTCGCGGAGGGCGACCGAATCGCGGTGCCGTTCAACCTCGGACGAGGGCACTGTGAGTACTGTCGGAACGGCCACGGCAACGTCTGTGCGAACGGTATCGCGCTCGGTTTCGAGGAGGCCGCGCCCGGCGCGTTCGCCGAGGAAGTGCACGTTCCGTACGCCGACTACAACGCGGTGCGACTTCCCGACGCAGTCTCCCCCGTCGAGATGGCCGGTCTGGGCTGCCGGTTCGTCACGGCGTATCACGCACTCGCTCACCGTGCCGACCTGACGCCGGGCGATTGGGTAGCGGTTCACGGTTGTGGCGGCGTCGGACTCTCGGCGGTTCACGTCGCTGACGCGTTGGGTGCGAACGTCCTCGCGGTGGATTTGGACGAGGACAAACTCGATACGGCGCAGGAACTCGGCGCTGACGAGACGCTCCGCGCCGACGAGGTGGACGTGCCGACGGTGATTCACGCGCGAATCGGCGGGGCACACGTCTCGGTCGATGCACTGGGCATCGCGGAAACCTGTCGCAACTCCATCGACTCTCTCCGTCCGCGAGGGCAACACGTGCAACTCGGGTTGACCACGGACGAGGAACGAGGCGAAATCCCGTTCCCGACGGACGCCATGACGATGCGGGAAATCACGTTTCTCGGTTCGCGCGGGATGCCGCCGACTCGCTACCCCGAACTGCTTCGGATGATGGAGCGCGGTTCCATCTCGCCCGGCAAACTGGTGACGAAGACCGTTTCGTTGGCCGACGTCCCCGACCGCCTCGCCGCGATGAACGACTTCGGCACGTCAGGTATCGAGGTCGTCGAGTTTTCGTAGTTTCTGCCCTCTTTCATCGAATATTTTACATATTTGAAACTCGACTAGCTGTATGAATTCCGACGGTCTCTCCCTCGAACGTGCCGTTCTCATCGGCGCTCTCCTCCTGGCAACGCCGTTCGTCGCGTTCTTCCTCATCGCCGGAGCGATGATGGCGAATACCGGGCTGGTAGGATGGCTGTTGTTGGTAACACTCCCGTTATCCTTGTTCGCCGTCGGTCTCTGGCTTCTGGCTGGCGAGACGCTGGACTGGACGTACTGGGTTCGAAAATTCGCGTAGAAACGCTTCGTTGGTTTCCGATCTAGACCGGCACTTCGTTCAGGCAGTTCACCTGGTCCCAGTCGCCCGTCTCGTCCAATCGATAGAGTCGCTGGCGTGCGTCGGGGATGTACACTTCCTCCGTGACGGCTCCGATTTCCGTCAGGTTTTCCAGCGCGCTCCTGACCGTCCGTGCGGACAACCGCGACCGCTGAACGATTTCCTTCTGCGTATGTGAACCACTGTACTCCAGAACTTTGAAAACGAGCTTCGCACTGGGCGGTAGCTCACATAGGCAGGTCAGGGTCTGCTTCTCCATACGGTTTCCAACGGAACCAACCCACTAAACCGCTCGCTAACCGTATAGTAACCCGGTGGCATCCGTGTCACCGGGGAAAAAACGCAGGTTCTTTCATTGATGCCTGTGAATATAGTGATATGCAGCCTGAACTTGCAAGCAGAACGCGGTCCTCGGACATGGACCGGCTGTTCTGCCAGGAATGTGGGGAACGATTCGACGCCGACGCTGCGACAGACGACGGCTGGCACTATCGATGTCCGAACGAGGACTGCGACGGCGCGGGTATCAGGGAGGACCTCTATCCGGTAGAGGACGTTCTTCCCTCGCGTCGATAACGTTCGACTTCCGATCGAATCGTTCGGTTTCTTTCTTCCCACGTTCGATGGAAACCCTTTAAGTTCCCCGCCTGCGCCACAACGACCATCGAATGCGGTTTGACAGTTTCCTGATTCAGGCGCTCGCAACGCTCATGCTCGTGGCCGGTCTCGTTCTGGCCGGGTACGCACTCATTCAGCCGCCGCAAAGTTCGACGACGTACTCCCTTTCGATACAGCAAGCGGACAAGAACGATCCCGGCGTGCGCTCTTCGTCAGTCAGGTACGGCGACCTATCGGACGAGGCCAGAATCGCGTTCGGTCACGCGAAACTGCACGGCTCGTATCATATGTCCAGCAAACCGCCGGACTCGTTGCGGAGTCACTCGTACGTCATCGACCACGAGAGCGTCTACTCGCTCACTATATCGGAGACCGAACACATCACCGAGCGAATGGCGAACCTGTTCGGCGGGACGATGAGCGCCGTCATCGGGGCGTTCATCTTCGTCTCGTGGTTGGACGTGCTGTCGGGCTTTCGGGCGAACGAGTGACGGTTCAGTTTTCGCCCATCAATCCGTCGATGTCCTCGCGGAGGGCGTCGGCGTACTCACGACGGAGGCGAAGCGATTCTTCGTGTGGAAGCGTCCATCCTCCTTCCATCCGTTCCGAGATGGGGTGATAGCGCGTCACGTCGAACCCCATCGTGGTCAGGTAATCCTGCACGCGTAGCGACCCGATTCCCTCGCTGATGGCCGCCGTGCTGAGACCCCGAAGCTCCGGGAACGGTGGGATTCCGATCTGCTCCGTCCGGATTCCGGTTTCCCCCACGACCACGTCCTTGTAGTCCGCCTGATGCATGAGTTCCGTCACTTCACCCACGAGGCGGATTATCTCGCTCGGCAGGGCGGTGTCCGGGGCGCGCCACTCGACCGTCGGGGAGCGGTGGCGAAGTCGAACCGGCGTCAGCACGGCATCCTCGCGGTCGAAATGTTCGTTGAACGTTTCGGGATCGATGCCGCGTTCCCGCGCGATGAGTTTGAGGATGTAGTACTGCTCGTCGATTCGGGCTTCCCACTGCTCCTCGTTTTCGACGTAGTCCCAGAGGTCGCGGTAGCGGGCGAACGTCGAGTGAGATTCGTAGCGATACACCGCCGCGCGGGACGAACAGGCCAGTTTGCTCCCGTTGTAGTACGGCGAGGAACAGACCAGCGCCAGCGCGGGGTCGAGCGCCGTCAGCAGGTTCAACTGTCGAACGACGTTTCCCTTATCGAAGTGGACGTGCGTCCCCGCACAGTTCATCGCGTACTCCACGTCGTCGGCGTATATCCGCCCCAGCAGTTGCCCGCGTTCGCTCGTAATGTCGAGCGATTCCCGGGCAAGCGGCGTTCCGAGCGGGACGAGCGCGAGACCTTGCTCGTCGGCTTTATCACGGACGGCCTGTAGCACCGTCCCGAACTCGTGGCGCAGTTCCTCCGTGCTCGAAACGGGCGGCGTCTGCACCTCGATCAGCGGTGCGACGAACTCCGGGACGACCGTAGTCGCTCACCTCGGTGAGATCTCCTGTGTCTGTTGCTAATTCGCCTGATTCCTCTATGACCCAGTATTCGGCTTCCAATCCTAGTTTCATCTATCCATCCCCCCGGTCGGTGACGGATGTCTCTCCGCAACAGAACTCGAACGTCACCGAACGATGGTTATAGTACGCCCTTCGCGGTCTAATAAGTTACGCGAATTATTTCAGTTCAGAGTCCCCAGAACGCCACGATTCCCCCGACCGTGACGACCGACAGGAGCAACTGAAGCGGCGCGCCGATACGGAAGTAGTCCGTGAACTTGTAGCCGCCCGGGCCGTACACGAACAGGTTCGTCTGGTAGCCGACCGGACCGAGGAAACTCGTCGAGGCGGCGAAGGTCACCGCGAGGACGAACGCGAACGGGTTCGCGCCGATGCGGGTCGCCGCTTCGACGCCACGGGAATCATCAGGACGACGCTGGCGTTGTTGCTGATGACCTCGGTAATGAGGCCGGTGGCGATGTAGAATATCCAGAGCACGACGATGATCGGGACGTAGTTCGCACTGGCGGCGACGAGACCCCCGAGCAGTTCCGCGCCGCCGGAGTTCTCCAGCGCGATTCCCAGCGGGATGACACCGGCGAGCAGGAAGATGACGTTCCACTCGACCGTTTCGTACAACTCGCTCGCCTTCAGGACGCCGGTCGCGACCATCGCCACCACGCCCGCGAGCGCCGTGACGAGGATGGGGTACACGCCGAGTGCGGCGAGCGCGACGACGCCGACGACGATGGCGAGTGCGACTGGAATCTTTCCCGTGCGGTAGTCGGGGTCGCTCACCTGATGGGCGACGATGAAGTCCCGGTTCGCTGCGAGTCGGTCGATGCTGTCGGCCGACGCCTGCACGAGGAGCGTGTCGCCGACGCGAATCCTCACGTCCTCGGGACGCTCGTGGATGAGTTCACCGCGACTCCGGAACGCGAGGACCGCGGCGTTGTACCGCTCCCGGAACGTCGAACTCGACAGCGTGTCGCCGACGAGTTCGGATCCGGAGGGAATCACGACTTCCACGAGCGTCTGCTCCGTACCGGGGTCGATTTCGGCCTCCGTCGGTGTCCCGACGAGCGTCAGGTGTTCGAGCGTCGTGAGCGTTTCCAGCGTTTGCTTATCGATCCTGAGCGTGAGGTGATCGCCCGCCCGGATCGTCTTCTGGCCGATGGGTTCGATGAACGTCTCGTCGCCGCGGACGAGTTGGATGATTTCGGCGTCGAAGGCGGCCTCGTCGATGCGTCTCGACGGTCTCCCCGACGAACGGCGACCCTTCAGCGACTTCGACTTCCGTGAGATAGTCACCCATCTCGTACTCCTCGATGTAGTCCTCCTCGGGCGGGACGCGTTCAGGCAGGAGTCGGTGACCGACGAACAGCAGGTAGAGGCCGCCGGTGACGAGGACGACGAATCCGAGTCCGGTGAACTCGAACATGCTGAATGTGTGGAGTTCTGGGTTGCCGGTCCTCGCCGCGAGACGCCCCGCCACGTTGCTGGCGAGGATGTTGGTCGAGGTGCCGATGAGCGTGAGCATCCCGCCGAGCATCGAGGCGTAGGAGAGCGGAATGAGCAGTTTCGACGGCGAGGTCTTCCCCTCGTGTGCGAGGTCGGTGATGACCGGAACCAAAATCGCCACGACGGGCGTGTTGTTCACGAACCCGGACGCCGGTCCGGCGACGCTGATGGTGGCGAACAGTTGTTTTCTGAGATCGGTGCCCGCGAAATCAGCGAGCCGACTACCCAGCAACTGGACGACGCCGGTTCGACTGACGCCAGCGCTCAGGATGAGCATCGCCAGCACCGTGATGGTCGCCTCGTTGGAGAATCCGGAAATCCCCTCCGTCGTGCTGATTCCCGTCCACGGTTCGAGCACCATGAGCGTCACCATCACCAGAATCGCGGTCACGTCGACCGGGAGCAGTTCGGTCGCAAACAGCACCAACGCGAGGATAACCACCGCGAACACGACCAACATATCCGGTGTCACGCCCGCCAACCCGGTCTGCATCATACCGTCGTATACGGATTTCCGTGTAAAAAAGGTTGCTGATAACTTATGGGAAACCATTCTGTAGCTCCCAAAAATATTTCTGTACCATCTCCGTTGTTTGTCACATGGCGTTTTCAGTGCTCTCCACGCTCGGTCTAGCCATTGCCGCGTTCGTGGTGTTCACCGTCGTTGGCGGGATTCTCTGAACTTCGCGTTGGCGACGCCACCGGCGGTCGGTAGAACGCATCGAAAAACACTCCCGCTCGATTTTTCGTTTCGGAACCGCCCGCTCTCCGCCCCATTCCCCAATTCAGACCGCGTTCTCAGACCGCGTGACCTGTTTCGCCCGCCGGATAGCAGTCGAAGTCGGCCGTTTCGCAGTCGCCGCTCTCGGACTCGACTTGGATGGTCGCGTGGCCGATATCGTGGCGTTCGTTGAGGGCGTGACGCGCGGTATCGAGAACCGCGTCGCGGTCGGCGTCGTCCGCGACGACGACGTGTGCGCTACAGGCGAGACTGCGGTTGGTGAGCGCCCAGACGTGCACGTCGTGCACGTCGAGTGCGCCGTCGAGACCGCGGAGCGTCTCGGAGATGTCGTCCACGTCCACGCTGGACGGCGTCCCCTGCAGGAGGATGTTGACGCTCTCGATGAGAAGGTCCTTCGCGGAGTAGAGCACCAGCGCGGCGATGACGAGGCTGAAGATGGGATCGAGGATGTAGGCGTCGGAGACGAGGAGTCCGATACCGAGGGCGACGGCGGCGAGGCTTCCGGCCGCGTCGGTCAGCAGGTGCAGGTAGACGCCTTCGACGTTGAGGCTGTCGCGGCCGCCGTGGAGGACGTACGCACCGGCGAGGTTGGCGAAGAGGCCGACGATACCAACGGCGATGGTCGGCAGTGGCTTGACTGCTTGCGGGTCCTGGAACCGCATGATCGCCTCGTAGGCGACGTAGATGACGATGGCGACGAGGAAGATGCCGTTCGCCAGCGCTGCGAGGATCTCGGCGCGCTGGTAGCCGTAGGTCCGCTTGGAGTCGGCGTCGAGGGTCGCGATCCACGCGGCGAACAGCGCGAGGACGATGCTCCCCGAGTCCGTGAGCATGTGCCCGGCGTCCGCGAACAGCGTCAGCGAATTGGCGTACAGCGCGCCAGCGATTTCCACCACGAAGAACGCGGTGTTGATGACGAGCGCGATTTTCAGCGCCTTCCGTCGTCCCCCCGAACTGCTCCCGTGTGCGTGAGCGTGGCCGTGTCCATGCCCGTGACCGTGCTCGTGTCCGTTTTCGTCACCCTCCTCGTCGCTCTCGTGACCACCGTGGCCATGATCGTGGTCGTGGCCACTATCGTGGCTATGTCCGTCATCCTCGTGGTCGTGGCTGTGACCGTGGTCCTCCCGCCCATGGTCGTGCCCGTGACCGTGCGAGTGATCGCTCATGTACAAGCGGAGTCACCTCTCAAATATTAATGCCCCTGTCATCAAACGGGGTTTGAATGGTTGTCTCTAGTAATTATGCGATCTTCAGTTAATAATTCTTTGCGGAACAAACGGGGAAACGTCAGCGTGTATCGGCGACTCAGTCCACGAGCCGCTCGATTAGCGCGATTTCGTCGTTCGAGAGCCCGTACGCCCGTGTGACGAGACGGTCTATTTCCGCGTCCGTTCGTTCGACTTTCGCGTCCAGTTGCGCCGCCGACCGACACGCCTCCACGAACGCCGTTGCCACGTCGAGCGACGGCAGTCGAGCGGCTTCGAGTCGGTCGAGGGGCGAAATGGTCTTCATCGCTTCCTCGGTAAACGCCTCGCTTTCCACGAATTGCGGGACGTACCACTTGAGGACGTCGCGCCACTCGTTGCGCTCGAATCCGCCCTCGTTCGAACCGTCGAAGGCGAGTGCTCGGATCGGTTCGGTCTCCGCGAACCCCCACGAATCGGTTTCACACTCCTCGGCGGGACGGTAGCGCGCCGTGGCCGAGAACACGAGCTCGCCTCCCTCGTCTTCGACCGACACCGACCCGAGGCGAAGTCGTTCCCGCGTTTCCGTCGTCTCGGTGAGTATGGACCCGCCATCGATCCGCCGAACGAAGTTTCCGAGTCGCGGACCGTCGGGCGATTTGGGCAGTCGCGTCTCCATCTCCGCCCGTGTCTCCGTGAGCTCTTCCAATCGCTCCGCCAACTCGACCAGTTCGTCGCGCTCCCCCTCCCCGGTGGGTATCGGAAGCTGCGTCGTGAACATCGGTTTGAACCTGAGATAGCCCCCACTGACGTGAGTACCGCCGTACACCTGCTGGAACCAGCACGTGGAGACGGCGGAGTTGATGACCGAAAGGAGGTACCGAAGCGGGAGTTCGGGACGGGAATCGGCCGATTGGTCGGCGCGTGGGCGAACGCTGTAGAGCGTGTTGAGCGCGTACATCCCGCCCTCGTCGTAGGTCGCAACGGGACGTTCGCTGATGTCCCGCAGCAGTAGCTTTTCGGATTCGAAGACGGAACGGTCGCGCAGCGCCCCGTACTCCCCGTCGCCGATGAGCGACGGATCGAACCGAATCCAATCCCCGTCCCACTCCAATCCGTACCGCGACACGTCCCCGCCGCCGACGAGTCGCTCGCAGTCCGAACCCGGTTCGTCCACGACGAGTTTCTCGCGGACGTTTCCGGTGTGGATGCCCTCGGTCATCGTGACGTACGTTCCGAGCTTTTCGAACTTTCGACAGAGTCGCTCCGCGAGCGACGCGAATTCGGGTCGATACCGACCGGAATCACGCGCCCACCGAGGCAGTCCACGAACGACCGAGAGAGGGTTGCTTGCGGTGATTCACCCGGTGTTACGTTTGCATCGGCCTGCCGAACCGAAATCGTCTCGGTCGGTCCCGAACCGACGTCGAACGTGAGCACCAGCGGGTAGACGCTCGCATCGGCGAACACCGACGCGTTCGAGACGTCGAGCAGTTCCACGATTCGATACCGGTCGAGCAGGTGGTCACGAAGCGTGCGCCCGTATCGCGCCGTCGTCCACTTGTTCGGGACGATACAGGACACCCGTTCGCCGAGTTCCGCCATGCGTTCGACGAACGCCACGTAGAGGTCGAACGCGCCGGTTACGGTAACAAAGCGCTCCCGAAGGTCGGCTTTCCTCCCCGAGGAAACGTGGCGACTTCAACGTACGGTGGATTTCCCACGACGGCGTCGAACGTTCGACCCTCGAACCATTCGGGGTCGGCGGCGAGCGCATCGCCGACCCGTAAGGTTTCGTCCGGCCAGACGCCCGTCTCGAACCAGACGGCGGTTCGGGCGAGTTCGACCGCCAACGGATCCACGTCCACCCCGAAGATGCGATTCTCGGCGACGAACCGCCGCGCTTGCGCTCGCGGTTCGTCACGCCCTCGTGCCAACCGATCGATGGCACAGGTGAGGAAGTTCCCGCTCCCCATCGCCGGGTCGATGAGTCGGGCGTCCTCCGCCCCGTCGAGTGCCTGTGAAACCGTGTACTCGACCACGGCGTCCGGCGTGTAGTACGCACCGACGGTGGCCCGTCGTGTCGCGTCCCCGGCGAGCCGAATTCCACCACCGGTGAGTTCGGGTTCGTAGTCGAGCGACCGTTCGTACAGGCCGCTCACCTGCCGAAACGACAGCGAGTCGAACGCCAGCGACCCGATGGTCTCGTCGAGACGTTCGCTCGCCCCCGCCGACAGGGTTTCGAACCGTGCTCGCTCCGTTCGGAGTTCGTCGCCGGTTGCGAACGGCGGTCGGTCGACCCCTCGTGCGTCCGAAAATTCGTCCACGAGACGGCCGAACACGCCGACGAGGGCCGCGTCGAACGCCGACCGTAGACTCGTCGCTGTCGCTTCGGAATCAGTAATCAAGTCATCTGTGGCGAGTTCGAGCGCCTGCCAGGACGGTTTCGTCCGGGAGTTCGGGGACGGATGGTTCGCTCCTGCGCGGAGCCATTAGTTTCACAACTCCCCGCAGTAGGATAAGTCTATTCCGCGTACAGTGAGTACGCTATCGAAGCGAACCCGAGCACGGTCAGCGTGCTTTCGATGACGAGCGCGAAGTCCTGATTGACGCTGAACGCTTGGTCAGCTACGCCCGCGGCGAAGGCTCCGAGAGTGACGACACCGAACCCGATTGCGAGCGACCTGAGCGCTGGCAGTTCGGTTCGACGGTACGCTTTGAACGCGAAAAACGTGATTATACCGCCGAGCAGGAGCGTGAGCGTTTTGAGGGTGATGATGAGTATCGTGAGGTTCATGTTTCCTTCCGTATCTCCGTCCACAGCCGTTCGAGGCGTTCGTCGGTGGTCTTCGGCGGTCGGTCGATGGTGACTTGAAAGCCGCCGTCCTCGGTTATGGAGATGTTCACCGACTCGACAGTGATCCGGTAGCGAGACGTGTGATGGCCGTCCTCTCGAATCTCGGTCTCTTCGGCCACGAGTGCGGCTTCGCTCAGCAGGTCGAGCTTTCGGTAGAGGGTCGAAAGCGGGATATCCGTGGCGTCGGCGACCTCTCGTGCCGTCATCGGTTCACGTAGTTCCATGATTATCCGTCGACATGCGGGGTCATCGAGGGCGTCGAGAACGTCCTGTAAATCGGGCGTATCGTCTGCCAAATCCCGCACCATTCAATCGAACCTTTCGTTGCTCGGCACATAATTCGTTCGACTGCTGAAACGGTTCTCAGCTGTTGAGAATCATCGAAAATCGACGGACGATACCGCGACGAACACCACCCTTTCCGCTGTTCAGCGCAGGAAGCCCAGGAATCGATAGTCGTGATCCGGAACGTACCGCCGGAACGATAAGCTGTTCGTCAGAACGCTCACGCTGGAGAACGGCCATCGCCCCCGCCGCGAGCGCGGGTTGCAGGAGGCCGAGCGAGGCCAACGGGATCATCGCGGTGTTGTAGCCGAGCGCCCAGAAGAGGTTCTGCTTGATCTTCGACAGGGTGCCAGCCGAGATTCGAATCGCCTTCACCACGTCGCGCGGGTCGTCGCGCATCAGCGTCACGTCGGCCGCCTCGATGGCCACGTCCGTACCGCTTCCGATGGCGGTGCCGACGAACGCCGCCGCGAGCGCCGGGGCGTCGTTCACGCCGTCCCCGACCATCATCGCGTTCCGGCCGCCGTTCGCCGTCCTCGACGACGTCGGCCTTTTCGTCGGGGAGCACTTCGGCGCGAACGTTCGCGGGGTCGTCCCCAGAACGGCTCCGCCGTTCTGGTGTGCCAACCGAGCTTTGCTCGAGACGATGCCGACCTGCTCGGCGACGGCGCGGGCGGTCCGCTCGTTGTCCCCGGTGAGCATGTGCACGTCCAACCCGCGCTCCCGGAGGTCGGAGACGGCTTCCTTCGCGCTCTCTTTCACCTCGTCGGCGTTGGCGACGACGCCGACGAGCGAGTCGTCAACCGCGACCAACATCGCCGTTTTCCCCTCGCGTTCGAGTTGCTCCATCGCCTCTTCGGCCGGTTCGACCTCGATTCCGGCGTCGCGCAGGAGTTTCCGGTTGCCGACGAGGACGTTTCCGTGACTCGTCTCGGCGCGAATCCCGTGACCGGGAACGTTCTCGAACGAACTCGGGTCTTCGAGTTCGACGTCGCGTTCCTCCGCACCCGCCACGATGGCCTGTGCGAGCGGGTGCTCGCTTCCTCGCTCCGCGCTAGCCGCGGCGGAGAGGACGAACGCCTCGGTCCTCGATTCGGCGGCACTCCCCGCCGAATCGGCTACCTGTGCTCCGCCGTCGGCCATCGTCGTCCCGTCCCCGTCTTCGCTCGGAATCGCCACCACGTCGGTTAGCCGCATCTCTCCTTTCGTCAGCGTCCCCGTCTTGTCGAAGATGACCGTATCGACGTCCTTCACGCGCTCCAGCACGTCGCCGCCCTTGAACAGGACGCCGGTGCGCGCGCCGATGGCGGTCCCGACCATCGTGGCCGTCGGGGTCGCCAGACCGAGCGCACACGGACAGGCGATGAGCACCGCGCTGGCGAAGACGACGACGGCGAACTCGAAGGTCGTGACGCCGCCGGTCGCGCCAGTGGCACCGGCCACGTTCGGACCGCCAGCGACCAGTCCCCAGAGCGGCAGGGCGTTCACGAACCCGGCCAGCGTTTCGGGGAAGAGGAACCAGAGGACGCCCCAGACCAGCGCGTTCGTGATGACCGCCGGGACGAAGTACGCGCTGATGCGGTCGGCGAGGTTCTGGATTTCCGGTTGTCGGGCCTGTGCCTCCTTCACCATGCCGACGATTTGTTGCAGTGCGGTCTCCTCGCCGACCTTCGTCGCGCGAACCGTCAGCACGCCGTTTTCGTTGATGGTCGCGCCGATGACCTCGTCGCCTTCGGTCTTCTCCACCGGGACGGACTCGCCCGTCACCATCGACTCGTCGGCGGCGCTTTCGCCCTCCACGACCACGCCGTCGGTCGGGATTTTCTCGCCGGGGCGCACGCGCAGGAGGTCACCCTCCTCGACTTCTTCGAGGGGGATTTCGTTCTCCTCGCCATCGTTCCCAATGACCGTCGCCGTATCGGCTTCCAGTTCGAGCAGTTCGCGGAGCGCGTCGCTCGCTTGGCCTTTCGACCGGGCTTCGAGCCAGTTACCGAGCGTGATGAACACGAGGATGAGCACCGCGCTGTCGAAGTAGGTTCCGCCCGGGATGAGCGACAGCATCACCGCGACGCTGTAGACGTATGCCGTGGTCGAACCCAGTGCGATGAGCACGTCCATGTTCGCCGTCCGGTTCTTCACGAGCGCCTTGTAGGCGTTGCCGTAGAACTCCTTGCCCAGCCAAATCTGGACGGGCGTGGCGAAGACGAACTGCACCACTGCGACGTCGATTCCGAAGAGCGTCTCCCCGATCAGATCCGGGAAGAACAGGTGCTCGAACATGAAGAAGACGAGCGGTATCGCGAAGACGACTCCGAAAATCAGCAGACGGGATTGCTTTCGAATCTCGTCGTGGCGGGCGGCCTGTCGGGCGTCCTCCGCTTCTTCCTCCGCGCCGTCCTCCCGAACCGGGTCGTAGCCCGCGTCCTCCACGGCGTCGTAGAGGTCCGAGAGGCTCACTTGCGCGGGGTTGTACTCGACGCTCGCCTCGTCGGTGGCGTAGTTGACGTCGGCGTTCACCACGCCGGGCACCGATTCGAGGGCCGTCTCGTTCGTCTCCGCGCAGTTCGAACAGGACATCCCCGTGATGCCGATGGTCGCGCTCGCGCGAACTGGGTCGTATCCGGCGCCCTCGATGGCCGCGTAGATGTCCGCCAGCGAGACGACCTCGGGGTCGTACTCGACGGTTCCCTCGTCCGTGGCGAAGTTGACGTTCGCCTCCCGGACGCCGTCGAGCGCGTTCAACGCCTCGCTGACCGTCCCTGAACAGTTCGCGCAACTCATCCCTCTGATTTCGAGTTGCGTTTTTTCCATCATCGTGGCTCTTGTTCATTCATACGGGACCCGGGTTCATTCACGTTGCCGTTTAGAAACTGCGATTTGTTGGATCAGAATCCTTCGATAGTAATGTCGAATCGAGGTTGGACGCTGCCACCGAAACTCTATTCGGGAATATCCTTTCTTGCTGTCCCCGTATCGGCTGTTCCGTACCTTTTTATATCATATCGATTCTATTTTCCCTCGATGCGTCGTGCCCTCCTCGCATTCGTACTCGTCCTCTCGCTCGTCACGGCCGGGTGTAACGCGTTCACTTCGTCGGAGCCGAATCCCGCACCGAAAACGACGACGGAACTCTCCGGCCAACTCGTTCCCGGTCTGTCGGCGAGCGGGTTCACCGACCGGGAGAAACTGACCGCCGCTCATGATGAGATTCTTCGGGAGGATTCGTACACTGCTCGATATCGGGTCACCGAAAGGGCCAGCAACGGGAGCGTACTCGGTTACTTTCGCACACGCTACCGATCCGGTACGAACCGTGACCACTTCACCTATCACACCGTCCAGAACGGAACGCTGCTCGACGTAAACTCGTCGAAATACGTGGCTTCCGTGTGGTCGAACGGTAGTCTGTCGTTGCTCGCTCAAACGGTCGACGAGACGACGAATTACCGACGGATAGGCAATACGGCTGCACGAGAAGGGCGAACCACGAACCGTGACCGACTGTACGTTCTCACCTCCGTGCTGAACGTGACGCGGATCGAGCGGACGAATGACTCGGGAACCCCGATGTATCGAGTCGTCGCAAACGACCTCGTCCATCCATCGCTTCTCACAAACTTCGACACCGTCCACAACGCCTCGCTCGTGGCGGTCATCGATACGTGGGGCGTCGTCCACCACTACCGATTCGAGGTATCCGGGACGAACGACGGCAAGGCGGTTTACCGAACCGAGACGTTCGACGTTTCGGACGTCGGGGCGACGGAAATCCGCCGACCGCCGTGGTACGCGGCCGCGATGAACGCCACGTCACGTCGTGGCAATTCGACGGCCCGATCATCCTAGTCCCCGCCGACCTCGTTCGCGTCGGTTGATCGACTCGCATCGAACGACGCGCCTCCCGAATGACGCGGCCGCCGAGGAAACAGAGGAGAACGCCGATGGCCGCGTCGCCCCACCGGGGAACCGGCCCGGTGGTTGCGACGAGGAACGGACGTGTCACCTGCCACAACCCGAGCAAGGCGAGGAGTATTCCCGCCGCGATGCTGATTCGTTTTTCTCGCCAGATACAGATCATCCCGTACAAAGCGAGAATCAGCACGGCCGTGCCGACGATGATGTCGTTCCAGAAGTTCGGCGCGAGCATTTCTCCGTACACCGCGAACGGCGCGACGAGCAACCAAGCGCCGAGCGGTGCCCCCGCGATGATGGTCTTGTCTCCCCACATCCGTCCATCCGCACGATGTGGGGGTGAATAAGTGAGACGGCCGTGAAAGCAAATAAACTTTCAATAACGCAAGTACAGATGATTTATCTGTGGGCGTCGTGTACGTCCGCTCGATGAACGAAACGGAGACCCTCTCGGAATCCCACACGGTCATGAGCGAAATCCTGATGCCGAACGATACGAACAACCTCGGGCGGGCGCTCGGCGGGTCGGTGCTCCACTGGATGGACATCTGCGCCGCGATTTCGTCCCGCCGATTCTCGCGGCGGCAGGTCGTGACGGCGTCGATGGATCACGTCGATTTTTTGGGTCCTATCGATCTCGGCGACATCGTGACCGTGGAGGGGTACGTGTTCGAAACGGGGAAGACGAGCATGGACGTCGTCGTCACGGTCCGCGCCGAACGGCCCAGTCGGAACGAGAAGCGAGACACCGCGACGTCGTTTTTCACCATGGTCGCGCTCGACGAGGACGAGCGACCGGCGTCGGTCCCGGACCTCGACTGCCCGACCGACGACCAGAAAACCCTGCGCGACGACGCGCTTCGTCGCCGCGAAAAGCGTCGTACGTCGATCAGCGCATCCCAATAAGAACGACCGTTACCAGTCGAGCGACCCGCCGCTCTGATACTCGGTGACCTGCGTCTCGAAGAAGTTCTTCTCCTTGTTCAGGTCCACCTGCTCGGACATCCACGGGAACGGGTTGTCGGTGCCGTACTGCTCCGGGAGGTCCAACTGTCCGAGTCTGCGGTCGGCGACGTGTTCGACGTACTCGGCGAACTGTTCCGCGCTCATGCCGAGGATTTCGTCGGGGCACGCCTCGTAGGCGTAGATCTTCTCCAACTCGACGGCCTCGGTGATGAGCTCGGTCACCTCGTCGCCGAACTCGTCGGTCCACACGCCCGGGTTCTCGGTCCGAATCTCGTTGATGAGGTCCACGCCGAAGCCGACGTGAAGCGACTCGTCGCGCATGATGTACTCGAACTGCTGGCCGATGCCGACCATCTTGTTCTGGCGTTTCAGCCCGAGCATCATGGCGAACCCGGCGTAGAAGAAGACGCCTTCCATGATGACATAGAAGCCGACCAGGTCGCGCAGGAATTCGCGGACGTCGTCTTCGGTGTCGATGGTGAAATCCGGGCGGTTGATGGCCCGCGTCAGGTTCACCACGAACTCGTCTTTCTCCTCGATGGAGGGAACCCGCTCGTACATCCCGTACAGGTAGTCCGGGTCGAAGCCGAGCGAGTCACAGCAGTAGATGAACGTGTCCGTGTGAATCGCCTCCTCGTAGGCTTGTCGGAGGAGATACTGACGACACTCGGGCGCGGTCACGTACTCGTACAGCGCGAGGACGATGTTGTTCGCGGTGAGCGATTCGGCCGTCGAGAAGAAGCCGAGGTTCCACTCCACGAGTTGGCGCTCGGCATCCGAGAGGGCGCTTCCGTTCCACTGGGAGATGTCGTCCTGCATGGGAATCTCCTCGGGAACCCAGTTGTTGTTGACGCCCGCTTGGTAGTAGTCGCGGGCCCAGTCGTAGTCCAGCGGGAGTATCCTGTTCGGGTCGTGTTCGGCGTCGTTGTTGATGAGTGGCATGGATGGGTTGAAATGGTGATCGTGTGATCGATTACTGACAGGCGTCGCACGTCGGGTCTTCGACGGTACAGAGGTCCTTCCCGTCCGCTTCGTCCGCCGGTCGTCCGCCGTCGGTCTCGGCCTCGTCGGCTCCGAACTCGTCCCGGTGCTGGCTCTTACCGTACTCGGCCATGTCGAGCGTCGACTTTTCGATTCCCGACGCGCCGAGCGTCCGCAGGTAGTAGGTCGTCTTCAGGCCCAACCGCCACGCAGTCTTGTACACGTCGTCGAGGAGCGTACCGTCCGTGGACGGGAAGAAGACGTTGTGCGAGACCGATTGGTCGATCCACGTCTGCCGGTGGGCGGTCAGTTCCAGTTGGTGGCGCGGATCGATCTCGAACGCCCCGCGATACAGTTCCTTCAGGTCGTTCGGAACGGCGTCTATCTCCTGAATCGAACCGTCGTGATACTTGATTCGGTCCACCATCTCTTCGTCCCACTCGTCGATTTCTTGTAGGTCGTCAACGAGGTGGTCGTTGATGACGGTGAACTCGCCGGACATGTTCGATTTCACGTAGAGGTTTGAGTACTGCGGTTCGATGGACGGCGTGGTTCCGTTGATGGTCGAAACCGTGGCCGTCGGCGCGATGGCCATCGTGTTCGAGTTGCGCATCCCGTGCTCCTCGACGTGTTCGCGGACGACGTACCAGTCGAGGGTCTCCTCGCGGTCGGTCGGAATCTCCCTCCCTCGTTCCGCTTCGAGCGAATCGACGGTGTCCTGCGGGAGCAGGCCGCGATCCCACTTCGAACCGTCGTAGGACGGATAGGGTTCTCGCTCGGCGGCGAGTTTCGAGGAGTTCAGGATGGCGTGGTAGGAAACGAACTCCTGCCAGCGGTTCGCGGCCTCGATACCCTCTTCGGAGTCCATCGGGATTCCGAGTTCCATCAGCGCGTCGTGGAATCCCATCGTTCCGAGTCCGACCGGCCGGTGTCGCATGTTCGACTCCTCGGCCTCGTCGGTGGGGTAGAAACAGAGGTCAACGACGTTGTCCAACATCCGCATGGCGGTTTCGATGGTGTCCGCGAGGTGGTCGCGATCGAGTTCATTTCCTTCGACGTGCGTAACGAAGTTCACGCTGCCGAGGTTGCAGACGGCGTGTTCGTCCTCGCTCGTGTTCAGCGTGATTTCGGTGCAGAGGTTCGAGGAGTGAACCGTCCCGACGTGGTCCTGCGGCGAGCGGACGTTACACGGGTCCTTGAACGTCAACCACGGGTGGCCCGTCTCGAACAGGCGCGTGAGGGTTTTGCGCCACAGTTCCTTGGCATCGATGCGCTCGTACTGACGGAACTCGCCCTCGTCCGCCATCGCTTCGTACTCGCGATATTTCTCCTCGAAGGCGGCACCGGACAGGTCGTGGAGGTCCGGCACCTCGTCGGGGCTGAACAGCGTCCATTCCTCCCCCTGTTCGACGCGCTTCATGAACAGGTCCGGAATCCACGCCGCCGTGTTCATGTCCGGCGTGCGTCGGCGTTCGTCGCCCGTGTTCCGTTTCAGGTCGATGAAGGCGGGGAAGTCCAGATGCCAGCAGGCGAGGTACCCACAGGCCGCCCCGCGCCGCTTCCCGGAGCGGTTTATCACCGCCGTCACGTCGTTGCTGATGCGGAGGAACGGCACGACGCCGGTGGATTCCACGCCCGTCGATTCGATGAGCGCGCCGCCCGCGCGGAGGTTGGTCCAGTCGTTGCCGAGGCCGCCGCTCCACTTCGAAAGCTGTGCGTGGCCTTTGTACGACTCGAAGATGTGTTCGAGGTCGTCCGAGACCGTCGTCAGGTAACACGACGACAGTTGCGGGTGGGTCGTCCCGCTGTGGAACAGCGTCGGTGTCGAGGGGGTGAACTCCAGTTTCGAGAGGACGTCGTAGAACTCCTCGGCCCGGCGCTGCGGTTCGTCCTCTTCGACAGCCAATCCCATCGCGACGCGCATCCAGAACGCCTGCGGCAGTTCGAGGTGCTCGCCGTTCTCCTCGGTTTTGAGGAAGTACCGCTGAATCAGCGTGTCCATCGCCATGTGCTCGAACCGCTCGTCTCGGCTCAGTTCGAGGTAGTCGGCCAGCGATTCGAGGTCGAAGGTTTCGGTTAGTCGCGGGTCGAGACGGCCGATTTCGACGCCGTGTTCGAGGTTGTCGACGAACGTCGAGCGGTACTCCTTGTCCAGTTCGTACCCTTCCAAATCCTCGCCGATAACCTCGCGGTAGTACCGCTGGCGCGCCGCGGCCGCGGCGATTCTCTTGAACGTCGGGTCGCGTTCGACGCGCGCGGAGAGCGCGTCGACGACGGCTCGATACAGTTCGTCGGTGCTCGCGCCGTCGTAGGAGTTCCGCTCGATTTCGGTGACGATGTCGTCCCAGTCGTCCGCCGAAAGTATCGTTTCGTGGCCCGTTCGTGCTCGGTCCAGAATCGACCGAGCGTCCGTCGTCGTCGCTGTTGATTGGTGGCTCATAAATCGTTAACTCGTTTTACTTGTCGGTCGGATGAGGAGGGTCGTCGTCCAGTTCCGCGTCGAGAACCGCGTCGAGTTCGCGGAGGAACTCCTCCGGTTCGGAGAACGCCTTGTACACGGAGACGAACCGGATGTACGCGACTTGGTCCAGTTCGCGCAGGCGCTCGGAGACGAGGTCACCGACGAGGCTGGACGAGACGATGCGCGTGTCCCGGTTCTGGAGGTCGGACTCCACTTCCTCGACCAGACTCGTCACGGATTCCTCGCTCACGTGGCGTTTTTCGACGGCTCGGTCGATCCCCGCACGGAGCTTCCGGCGGTTGTACGACTCGATGTTCCCGTCGCGTTTCTTCACCTGGAGGGAGTCCCATTCCGGACGCTCGTACGTCGTGAATCGAAACGAGCACCGTTGGCATCGCGCCGCCGTCGTACCGACGTTCCGTCGGCGCTCGTGGTGTCGATGACTCGCGTCCGTTCGTTCCCGCAATCCGGGCAGTTCATGGTTGTCACTCCTTGTACCTCCTGTTGCTTAAACCCACATATGGGGTCTCGCTTCTTCCAACCGCTATATGTGGTGTCCAGTCACTACGGCATAAACGTTTCCCAATCGAGTTTCAGTAATACAAATTTACTTGATTTGTGTCTGGCACGGCACTGCGTACTCCGATGGACGGCCTTTCCACTACGAGTCCAAACCGACCAAAAAACGGTCCACCCGCCCGCTCGTAGTTACCGTCCGCTCAGTCCATCTCGTGGATATTCTCGCCTCGGTTGAGCCGTTCCGCGATTTGGAACGTCTGTTCGCCCGCCCGCCGCGTCGGCGTGTGCGCCGAGAGGTAGCGAGCGGTTCCGATGAGGTGAATCCGCGCTCTTTCTTCGCTCTCCTCGATTCCTTCGCCCGCGAGCGTGTCGTACTGATCGAACGCCGCCTCGACGTTCTGCCGGGTGTGGAACCCGACGTCCTCGCGCAGGAGCGCCTCGCCGAGTTTCCGTTTCAGCAGGTCCGTGTCTCCCTCGGCTTCGAGATACTCCGCTGTCAGCCTTCCCGCTCTGTCCACTTCCGCGTTGGACTCCACCTCGAAGGTCTCCATCAGTTCGTCCAGCACGGCGTCGGGCGAGCGGTTTCCGTCCGGTTCCGGAAGTCGCGTCGGCGGCGTGTTGAGGAACCTGTCGAGGTAGACGCTCATCGCCGCGTCGAGACGCCGCGATAGGCCTCGGGCGCGTCCGTCCGCCCCGCGAGTCCGTACACCGCGTTCGCGTAGGTGTAGGTGTGGTGGACGGTGTTCCAGTCGCGGAACTCGTTCGACGTTCCGAACTGGGCGACGCGTCGCGCGGCGGCGAACGTCACGACTTGGGCGAGTTCCGCCGCCGTCGCGCCGTCCTCGATTGCGCCCGTGACCGCGTCCATGATGGCGTGCGGGTCCTCGCCGAGGAGAGTTTCGACGAAGTCGTCCGGTTCCGTCCACGTTTCTCCCTCCCCCGTTTCGAGCAACTCCGGCAGTTCGTCGGCGGCGTCGAAACACAATTCCGCCACGTCGATGGGTTGCCGCCACGAGGAGTTCTCTTCCGCCCGGTTCGCCGACGCGAGCCCCGGAACGAGGCTGGGGAGCACGTCGTCCGCGTGCTCCCACCCGACGTGGTCCAGCGTCTGGAACGCCTTGTTGATGAAATCCAGTCGGTGACCGGTGCCGAGGTAGAGGTGGTCGGTGACGGCGCGACGAGCATCCCCGCGATTTTCGACTCGTCCAGTCCTTCGCCGATTGCGGCTCTGAGTACGCGTTCCGCCCCGTCCGAGTCCCGCACCTCGATGTTGTCGCGGAACCACTCGGTCAGGCGCCCCGCGGACACGTCCTCCGTCGAGAGCGACTCCTGGACGAAGAACGGCGGTTCGCCCGAACACTCGTCGGCGACTTCGGTCAGTCCGACGTAGAGCGCTCGCCGACGGTCCTCCGCCCGCACGTCGTCCAACAGGTTCGCCATCACGCCGAGCGTCGTCAACCCTCGTCCCCATCCGGCCTGTCGATAGTGGGTGCCGAACTCCGCCCCGAGTTCCACCGGGACGGTGGACGGGACGCCTTCGGACTCCAACCCGATGACGGCTTTGGCGACCACGAGGTCGATGTTCTCCTGCAATCCGTGTTCGAGACGGTTGCGCCAGTGCTCCTCGGGTGGTTCCGTCCGCGGCGGGTTCGGTTGGACGTACACCTCGCCGTCCCGAATCTCGACGGGGTAGGTCTGCACGTCGTCGGCGAACGGATCGAAGGTATCCCCGCAGGACATCTCGAATCGCGCGTGATGCCAGTGGCAGGTCAGGACGCCGTCGTCCACCGATCCTTTCGTCAGTGGGAAACCCATGTGCGGGCAGCGGTTATCTATCGCGTAGAACTCGTCCTCGTGGAAAAATAGCCCGATGGAGTGGCCGTTCGCCTGTACGATCTGCGGGGTGTCCTCTCGGAGTTCGTCCGCGTCAGCGACTCGGACGAACGAACCTTTCGTTGCCATGGTTGGTATATTGTCACATGGAATCAAAACCCTTCCCTGAAACGGATTTATGTAACCGTCCCGTCAGTCAGCCACGCCTTCCTGCAGGCGCTCGTACCGCTCGGCGAACTGGGATTTACACGACGAACAGCAGAAGTGATACAGTTCGTCCTCGATGCGCGTCGATTCACCCTCGTTCGTGACGGTGTTGCCACATTCCACGCAGTCGGGGGCGAACTCGATGGTTCCCGGTTGCGGGTTCCACTCCTCGTCCACGAGCAACTGGACGTCGTAATCGCGGACGGCGTCACCTTCGATGGCGTCCGAGAGCAGCGTTTCGACCGCCCGTTCGTGGAGGTTCGCCTTACAAACGACGTGCGAGTCGGCGGTGACGAAGATGTGTTCGACCCCGTCGAACGACCCGAGCGATTCCTTGATTGCATCGACGTGACCCGGTTTGGCGTTGATCGTGACGAGCAGCGCGAGTCCGTCGATGAGGATTCCCTGATCCAAATCCGCGGTGAACCGGCGGATGATTCCGATCTCTTGGAGGCGGTCGACCCGGTCGGAGACCGTCGGCGGGGAGAGATCGACCGTGTCGGCGATTTCGTTGTAAGGGCGGCGTGCGTCCTCTACGAGCAACCGGATGATTTCCCGGTCAGTGTCGTCGAGTTGTCGCATTGTGCTGTTCTTCGTGTTATAGGTGGAAAACAGTTTTTGTCATCACGCATCTCTGCCGGTGACTTCGAATATATATTCGGGTGAATACAAAATTTCACTTGTTTAAAAAATGAATTATCTGTTCCATCTGGAACTCCTCCGGTATCCATCCGACGTCAGTTCGGCACCGGACGGAAACGGTGGTTCTCTCCCCCTTACCTCGTTCCGCTGGCTACCTTCGGATTTTTCCCGAAATCGCAAAAAGTAAGCGGTGAGTATGCTGTTGCATGGTCGAAACCATCGACGTAGACGGAATGAGTTGTGGCGGTTGTGAACGGAACGTCGTCGAAGCGCTCGAAGACGTCTCGGGTGTCTCCGACGCCAACGCCGACCACGAGGCCGGGACTGCGACCGTCGAGGGCGACGCGGATACCGCTGACCTCGTCACCGCGGTTCAGGATGCTGGCTACGACGCCTCGGCCTGAAGAGTCGAAACGCTTAGACGCTATCCGGCCAATTTCGAGCCATGAGCGACCTGTTGGTTCGTGCCGCGCGCGGCGAACGTACCGAACGCCCGCCGGTCTGGTTGATGCGGCAGGCCGGACGATATATCCCGGAGTACCGCGACATCCGAAGCGACTACTCCTTCAAGGAGGCCATCAAGACGCCGGAGGTGGCCGAACGAATCACCCTTCTGCCGTGGGAGTTGTTCGAACCGGACGGTCTCGTCATGTTTTCGGACATCCTCACCGTCCTCGAACCCCTCGGCTTCGAGTACCACATCGAGAGCGGCGTCGGTCCGGTCGTCTCGAATCCCGTCAGCGGTCCGGACGACGTCCCGACGGCGTTCACCGACGTCGCCACCGAAATCGACTACGTCGGGAAACTGCTGAATCGATTGCAGGACAGCATCGGCGACAAAACGAGCATCATCGGTTTCTCCGGTGGGCCGTACACGCTCGCCTCGTACGTGGTCGGCGACGAACCTACGTCGCGGAAACCGATCCGTCGGTTCCGGACGAACCACCCCGAAGCGTTCCGCGACCTCCTCGAAATCTTCACCGACGTCGTGGTGGAGTACGTCAAGTACCAACAAGCACAGGGTGCGGACGTGATACAGGTGTTCGACACGTGGTCGGGCGTGTTGACCCCCGACGACTACCGGGAGTTCGTCCTGCCACTCCACCAACGCATCTTCGACGCCATCGACGTGCCCTCCATCGTCTTCGCGCGCCACCCCGGCGGCAAACTCGACCTGCTCGCCGAATCGGGCGCTGACGTGGTCGGCCTCGACTGGACCATCGACATGGCCGACGCCCGTGAGCAGTTGGGCGACACGCCGGTTCAGGGTAACCTCGACCCGTCCTACCTGCTCGGCAGTCCGGAGTTCATCAAGGAGATGACACACGAGGTCATCGAGAAAGCGGGCGACTCGGGCCACATCCTCAACCTCGGCCACGGCATCGACCGGACGACGCCGGTCGAAAACGCGCAGGCGTTCGTCGAGGCGGCGAAGGAAGTCGAACGATAGGAAATTTTATTTCTACCTGACGACACGACCCTGTATGTCCCTCCGATTGGTGGCCCGCAAGGATTTTCTCGATTTTGCTCGGAAAAAGTCGTTCTGGGCCGTTTCGGTCGTCCTCGCCCTGCTCGTCGTTCTGTGGTCGTACTTCTACACGATTCACTCCTACAGCACCGGAACCGCGGTGGACGTAGTGCAGTACGTTTACTCCGCGGCACAGGTGCTCGTTCCCCTGATCGGACTGTTCGTCGGGTACAGCGCGGTCGCGCCGAACGCGAGTCGGGAACGCTAAAGCTCCTGCTCGGACTGCCCCACTCCCGGCGAGACGTGTTCGGCGGCAAGTTCATCTCCCGCTGCGGCGTCGCCCTCATCCCCTCGTTGGCGAGTTTCCTCCTCGCCGTCGTCTTCATCGTCTCGCAGTTCGGCCGGTTTTCGTTCGGACCGTACGCGCTGTTCACGGCGGCGACGGTCCTCCTCGGTGCCGTGTACGTTGCGATCGGCGTCGGACTGTCGGGATTGGCGAAATCGAACCGCCGCGCCGGAATCCTCGCGGTCGGCGCGTTCGCCCTCTTTCAGTTGTTCTGGGGTACGCTGGTCAATATCGTCGCGTACCTCAAAACGGGTTCTTCGATGATGGTCGCTCCCTACCCGGCGTGGACCTACCTCGTGAAATGGCTGAGTCCGTCCGGCGCGTACGAAGGATTGCTTCATTTGTCCTTGCTCCCGTCCCTCCGAATCGCCTCGGGCGGCCAACCCCCGACGTATCTCTCCCCGTGGCTGGTCGTCGTCCTGCTCGTCTGGGGAATCGTTCCGTTCGCAGTCGGTTACTGGCGGTTCGAAAATGCCGAACTGGACTGATTACTTCGCCAACTGCCCCGCCAACGCCTTGGCCTCCCGAATTCGGCTTGGAACGCCCATCCTCGCGGTGTAGTTCGTGGCGAGGTGGACTCCGTCCGGCGTTTCGAATTCATCCAGCGCGTCCCACGACTCGTCGTAGGCCGGGAATCCCCGGTGGAGTTTGTGAACGCTCAGCACCTCGGCGTCGCTTCCCATCACCTCGGCGAACTCCGTGGCTGCAATTTCGCCGAGCGTCTCGTCGCTCTCTTCGAGCAGTTCCGGGTTCTTCATCCCGCCGAGGAAGACGGTGTACACTCCTTTACTCCCCGACTTCCCGGTCCGTCCGAACATGCTCGCATTCCAGGAGACGCCGAGCGTGTCGAGTCCTTCGTCGTGGCGCACTTGATAGCCGAAGCCGTCCCGGTCGGAATCGGCCCGGAGGTGCACGAACGCGAGCGGGTTGTAGTTCAGCCTTCGGAGCGATTCGGCCGTGTCGCTGAGATTCGACAGGAGGTCGGCGCTCACCGCGGCGGGCGTGGTGACGACCACGTCGTCCACGTCGAACGACCCGTCGTCGGTTTCGAGGACGAACCTTCCATCCCCATCTCCCTTTTTTCGAATTTCGGTAACCGGCGTTTCGAGACGGACGTTCTCCTCGTGGGCGTCGTAGAGTGCCTCCGGGAGCCGCTGGACACCCTCCTCGAAGGTCATCGCGGGGGCGGAACTGCCGTCGGCCATCGCGCGTTTGAGGACGGGCGTCAGCAGGTCGCCGTACGTTTCCTCCATTCGCATGACGCCGGAGAGCGAATGCTTGACCGGCATTCGATGGGGGAGTGAGCCGTACGTCCCGCCGAACAGCGGGCCGATGAGGTTCTCGTACGCTTCCTCGCCGAACTTCCGGGTGAACATCTCCGCCGCGGTTTCCTCGGGGTCCACCGGGTCGGTTTGTGGCTCCTCCAGCACGTCCAGTTTGCCGCGCCAGGACAGCAGGTCGGTGGTGCCGAACTCCTCGATGGAGAACGGCGCGCGACGGAGCGCGCCGTTCGCGTAGACGAACAGTTTCGTGTCCCCGGCTTCGATGACTTCGTCCTCCAGGCCGAGGTCGGCGATGAGTTCGTCCACCGGTCCCGTGCGTCGCAGGCGCTGTGGTCCCCACTCCAGCAGGTAGCCGTCGACGCGGCCGCTCCGAATCACGCCGCCGGGTTCGTCGTCGGCTTCGAGGATGACGTGGTCGATTCCCGCCTCGTCGAGATTGTGTGCGAGCGCGAGGCCGGTGATGCCCCCGCCGACGATTCCGACCGTCATTCGTCGAGGGGAGCGTTGAGACACATCGTTCCCGGCGTATCCTTACACTGACACTGGCGGAACTGGTAGTACGACGGGTCGAACCCGGCGACGAACGGTTCCACGAGGTCGGCGAGAACGTCGGCGAATCGCTCGTCGTCGTGCGGAACCGGTACGCGGTAGAAGTCGAGACCCGCTTCTTCGGCTTCCTCGCGGAGTTCGTCGTCCAGTTCGGACAGCGTCTCGCTCTGTTCGTGCATGAAGCTGATGGGGTCCACGACCACGCGCTCCGCGTCGAGGTCGGCGACGACCTCCTCGACTTCGGGTTCCGTCCACGGAATCTCGCGGTTACCGTGGTTCTGGAAGCCGAGCGCGTACGATTCGAGGCCGAGTTCGCTCGCCATCACGTCGCAGAACTCGTTCACGTACACGTCGTAGCGACTGCCCTCGTCCAGATAGTGGCTCGGCGTTCCGTGTGCCGAAAACAGCAGTTCGGTGTCGTCGTCGGTCAGGTCGAGGTCTTCCTCGTCGGCGTACTCGCGGATGTTCTCCGCGCGGATCCGGTTGTACGTCGGGTGTCTGTGCCATCCCGTCACCTCGTGGACCGGCACGTCCCAGTCCCGCTCCTCTACCGCGTTCGTGAGTTCTTCGAGCGAGGCGACGGTGGTCGAGGCTCCACAGAGCGGGTAGGCGGGAAGCCCGATGAGTTCATCGACGCCGTCCTCGCGGGCCTGCTCGACTGCGTCCCCGATGTACGGTTCGGTGAACTGGAACCCGACGTAGGTCGTCGCGTCGAATCCCCGTTCGTCGAGTTCGGCCTCCAGCGCGTCGGCTTGCGCTTTTGCCTGTGGGTCGAGCGGCGAACCGCCGATTTCCTCGTACTCCTCGATGAGTCCGGGGGCGCGTCGCTCGGCCAACTGCCGGGACCGTTGGCGCGCTTCCTCCTCGGTGGTGTCCCCTTCGAGGTCGGCGTTGTTCATGAAAATGCGCTCGAGATAGCCGAGCACGTTCTCCCGCGTCGGTTCGTCCGGCTCGCCGAAATTGAGTACCACGACGCCAGTCGTCATAGTCGATGTTCGGGGCGGATACGCCGAATAGTTGTCGTTTGCCGCGTCGTCGAGGATTTTATCACGGGGTAGACGGCGTCCAGTTTGGGAAACGAATGTCATCCGAAACCCCGCATCTGTGCCGTCGAATCGTCCGAAAAGACGCATATTTCGTTCGATACGGACATCGCCGGAGATGTCTCTCGTGAACGATTCCCAGTTTTCCCCTCGATTCCTTTTTAGGCTAGAGCCACTCGGCGGCCCACAGTTCTAGCTCCTCGAAGATCGGACAGAGCGAGCGACCTTTCTCGTTGAGGCTGTAGTAGGTCGCTATCGGCGCGTCTTCCTCGGTACGGCGACTGACGAAACCCATCTCGCCGAGGTCGTCCAACACGCGCGAGAGCGTCCGCGAACTCGCACCCGTCGAGCGTTTGAGTTCGTTGAAGCGCTTCTCGCCGTCCTGTAGATCGTGGAGGACGACAACCGCCATTGGGACCCGATTTGCTCGACCGATTTTACGACCGGGCAGACGTCAAGAGATTCCGAAGACATACGTGTTCTCGTTGCACCCAACTCCGCGAAGGTATATATCGGTTCGTATTCCAACCACGTAACAAAGTGATACCGAACATAGTCGGCAGGTTGGTCGGAAGGTCGAGCGTCGGATCGGGAGGTTTCTCACCGACTCGTCGAAACGTTTCGAGCTAGTAACTCGTCGACCCACTCGCTCGATGACGCCAACCTCTAACCTAAATTATTTATTCTCTGGGTTTGGCAATATTTGGTATGAAACGGGCACTCGCCGTCATCGAGGCATCCGAGTCGGCAAAAGAATTGGTTCGGGAAGCGGGCGAACTCGCTGCGGGCGTCGAGGCGGAACTCGTCTTGCTCCACGTCACGACCAACGACGAGTACGAGGAGACGCGAACGTCCCTGGAACGAATTCCGAACCTCGAAAGCTCCTACACCGCAGGGCAAGCGCTCGAAGGTGCTCGACAGTTCGCTGCTGACCTCGGGCGACGAGGTGCTCGACGGCGTCGACGTCGAACACGAGTCGGTGGGTCGCATCGGCGACGAGCGCGACGAAATTCTCGCCACCGCGAACGACCTCGGCTGTGACCACGTCTTCCTCGCGGGCCGGAAGCGTTCCCCGACGGGGAAAGCGCTGTTCGGCGACCGAACGCAGTCGGTCATCCTCGATTTCGACGGCGCCGTCACCGTCGTCACGGAATGATCCTCCCGTCGTTTCCTCCGAACCACAACACGTAAGTTGATGCTCCGCTGACAATCGTATCAATGTTGGGACGATTGTTCGGTAGTGAACCTGTTTCTTCACCGATAGAGCTGTCCCACGACGACCTGTTCAACCTGTGTCGCGTCGAACGCCGACGACACGCCATCTCCATCATGGCGAACGTGTCAGACGTGATTCCGATGCGGACGCTCGTGGACGAAGTCACCGCTCGGGAGTTCGGCTCTGATTGGACGACGGACAACCGAACGACCGTCTACACGACGTTTTATCAACAGCACATCTCGGTCCTGGAGGACGCCGACGTGTTGTCCGCGCCCGACGGTCCCAGCGGCACGCTGTATCCGGAAGGCAACGCGGAACCGCTCGCGGAGCTGATCACGTTCATCGGGACGATTACCGACTGACTCGTCGTTACCAATCGCCATCGAGCTTCCGTCGTGCGACCAGATAACCGGCGTGCGTTCGCCATCGTCTCCCGCTCTCGACGTGCTCCACCCGGTACCGCGAACCACAACTTCCGCACCGTCGTTCCGCCGGTCTCTTGACCGCCTCGGAGGCACGAAACCGCCGTGCCTCCCAGTCACAGGACGAACAGACGAGGCGGAGACGCGCGTCCGCGAACGAACGACAGTGACGTGGTGCGTCGAGTTCGCGCGCCTTCGCTTTGAACCGTCGTCCGTGTCCGGACTCGCTGAACCGTTGAAACTCCCACGCGTGAACCAGTTCGTGTCGAATCGTCCCCGTGAACTCGTCCCACCCGAACGAGCGATAGGCCTCCCACGTCAACCGAATCGTCACCTGCTCGGTTCGGTGATCGTAGAGACAGGCACCCGCACGGCGGACTGCGCGGTCCGAACACTCCCACTCGATCCGTTCGAAATCTACCGGGATCGGAACCGTTCTGGCGTAGCGTTCCGCTGCGTCGAGCAACTCATCGCGGGTTTCCGGCCCCATCGGACGATGGTTCGAATCGACGGATTATAGCGTTGCCCGTCTCCACCAGTCCGACCCGACTACAGCCGATGGAGCCGACCGGTCTGACAGTAGGGGCACCTATCGTCGGGTTCCGGCCGTGTGCTGACCCGTCCACACATCGAACACACCCGAAGGACTCGTTCCCACCGCTCCCGTTCCGCTTCGAGCGTCGCCACTCTTCGCTGGGTTTCCGCGAGGCGTCGATGCAGGGACTCGATTTCGGCGTGTAACCGCTCGTAAAGTCGATGTTCCGTTTCGTGTTGTGGGTCCGAAGCTTCGATTCGTGGACGGCGAGAACCCATTCCACCGTGGTTGTCCGACGTCATGCTTCTCGATAAACGAACGTGACGAACGACCATGAATGGGACGGCGCCGTCCGACCGGCCCTTGCTATATAATGCACTTGTAATGGAAAGCCGAACCGCGAATAGCCGAGGGCTTTTTGTTTTCGTTGGGGACGGTGGCGGAACGTGTTGACGACTATCAGTCAGGCTACGCACCTTCCCGGTGCGTTTATCTATACTTTACACTCACGAGACTATTCTTCCTATATTTCGCAAGAATGGGAGGTTTAGCTACTCCGTCACATCGTCGGGTCGCACGACTTCGAGTGGTGCGTAGAGTCGCTTTCGAGCGTCGGGAAGATATAACCGTTCCTCGATGAGGTTCTCCTCTTTGAGTTTCATCAGTGCATCACGTGTCGTGCGTGCCGGTAGCAAGGCATCCGTCCGAACCTGCTGTTGTGTCATCGGCGCTTCGTCCGTGAGAACCCGATAGACGAGTTTCGCACTCGGTGGCAGTTCGATGAGCCGTTCGAATCGGTCTTGGGGGGTAGTGTTACTGCCGGAGCGTCCGGCAAAATCGACCACTGGAGTTCGGCATACCAGTCCTTTCTTCGGAGTCATCCCTGTTATTTATTCCGGTATTGGTGAATGTATGCTAGACCGGATGCTTAAGCACATATTTAACTATTCTTGGATTTCGTAACCACAAGATATAAAGATGCTTTAGCGAATGGTTCATTAACAAATTCCGTTCGGTGGAAAAACCGGCACACTCGAATCCAATCATGGCTGTTGAAGAACCAACGATACTCGTCGTCGATGACGAGGCAGACGTAACCGACCTCTATGCGACGTGGTTAGAGGACTCCTACGACGTTCAGCGAGCGTACGAAGGCCGTGAGGCGCTGGACATGCTCGACGACGAGGTCGATGTCGTCTTGCTCGACCGACGAATGCCCGGTCTCTCCGGCGACGAGGTGCTCGCGGAACTTCGAAACCGCGAACTTCACTCCCGAGTCGTGATGGTGACTGCCGTCAAACCCGATTACGACATCATCGATATGGGATTCGACGACTATCTCGTCAAACCCGTCTCGAAGGACGACCTGTACACGACCGTCGGTGGAATGCTGACGCGGGTCGAATACGACGCGAAGATGCAGGAATACTTCTCGCTCGCCTCCAAGAAGGCCGTCCTCGAAACGGAGAAGGACGAAGACGAACTCCACCGGAACGAGCAGTATCAGGAACTGCAGGCGGAAGTCGAGCGACTTCGTGAGTCCGTCGACGACTCCCGAGACGACCTTGACAGCCACGACGACTTCGTCGGCGCGTTTCGCGACCTCGACTGAATCGACCGATTCGACCGATTCAACTGATTTTCCGGTCGATACGTTTTTGGGTTCGTTCCGACCTGTTCTCGTATGAATCTTCCCGACGACTGGACGACGGACTCCCGTCCCGTGAACGGAGTCGATTTACAGTACTACCGCACCGGCGAGGGACCGTCGTTGGTCATGGCACACGGCTTCTACGCCAACGGTCGATGTTGGGAACCGCTGGTGGCCGATTTGGCGGACGAGTACGACATCGTGACGTACGACGCCCGCGGTCACGGTCGGTCCGAGGCCCCAGAATCGGGGTACGGAATCGAGGACCGCGTCGCCAACCTCGTCGGACTCGTCGAAGCGCTCTCCCTCGACGACCCGATCCTGCTCGGCCATTCGATGGGTGGCTCGACGGCGGCGTGGACGGCCGCGACGCACCCCGACCTCCCGCGTGCGATCGCTCTCGAAGACCCCGCGGGGATGTACGGACCGCCCGATATGGGTCCGGACGAGCGGGCGGAGACGGTTCGTGAGAACGTCCGCGAATGGTCGAACAGTACGCTTGAGGAACTCGAACGCGACCATCCGAACTGTGATCCCGGGTTGGCGCGTCGCCTCGCCGTTGCGAACACGGAATGTCGCCCGCAAATCGCCGAAATACCGCGCGAAGGCTATCCCCGTCTGGAGAGGGCGTTCGCGGATATCACCTGTCCGACGCTCGTGCTCAAGGCGGACGCCGATACGGAGACGCGGGCCGAAGATCTCGACATCGCCGAAAACCTGTCCGATGGGCGATTGGTTCACATCCCCGACGCCGGTCACTGCATCTTCCGCGAGCGATACGACCCCGCATACGCCGAGTTACGGGCGTTTCTTCATCGGCTGTCGTGACGAATGCGCTACCACCTAACGAAATTCTGATGTGATTATCCAAAATGGTAAAGTAGCTGAGTTCACAGCTTTCGGACATGGGTGACGAGGAGGAAGCGGAGATACGGAGCGCCCTCGGGTTGGACGACGGAGCGGCCGAATCACCGGAACGACGGTTCGAACGGCGATTGTGCGCCGCCTTGGTGGATGCACGCCGTGCCGGTGTGGATTACTGGCGACTGTTCGAACTTCTCGAAGGGCAGCAACGCGCGGCGGTTCGAGCGTCGTTTTCGCAGGGTGAGTTCGGTCCCGACCATTCGACGGTATCCGAGGAGACCATCCAGTACTCGGAGGTGGTTTACGCCACCGCGACTGCGCTCGATGCGGGCGGGTCGAAGCGCCAACTGCTGTTCAACCTCGCCAGCGCGTATCAGTTGTTCGAGGACGATTGGTCGGAATAGCCGCCGCTACCCGTGTAGATAAAGAAATACCTCGTGTACCCCTACCCGAGGTACGCGAGAATTGACGGGGATGTGGTAAATGCTTTGTGTTCTTACTCAGAGTGCGACCGTGTATACCGATTCCCCGTACTCCCCGTCGCCGATTTCCACCGTCGCCTCGTCGCTCTTCTCGAACCCTAACCGCCGGTAAAATCCGGTTCCCCTCGTGTTCTCCGAGAGCACCATCGCCCGGATTCGTTTCATGTTGATGTCGCGCAAGTCGCTCCGTAACCGCTCGTACAGCGCGCTTCCGATGCCATCCCCCCAGTGGTCCGGATCGACGTACAGTCGGAGCAGGTCCCCTTCATCCTCGTGACACATCGCGTGACAGAAACCGAGCACGTCGTCGTCCCTGGTCGCCACGAGAAATATCGTCCCCGGTCGCTCGACTGCATCCGTTAGCGAGTCGTCGGAGTACCACGAGGCAATCGTTCCGTCGATACTCTCGCCGTCCATGATTTCGGCGTAGGCGTCGCTCCACGCACGACGTGCGACGTCCCGAACCGATTCGAAATCGTCCTCGTTCGCTGGCCGAATCTTCATTTGTCTCCCCCGGATGGGGGTTCGCCGTGCTCCGTGGTAACGATGATGAATCACAACTCGTGTTGCGGAACGAAAAGTCAGCTTTGTTCGGTCGTCGGTGTTCCGTCCTCGAACACGAGTTTCGTCCCCGACTCGATGCCCGCCCGCTTTGCGAACCCCTGTCGCATCTCGACGACGTACTTCGCGTTCCCGTCGCTCCGGTACTCCCGAAGTTTCCAATCGCTCGCGTTCGGTTGCGTGTCCGCGTGGGCGACGTTGAGGACGGTGCCGTCCGGGCCGACGAAGATCATATCGAGCGGAATCAGCGTGTTCTTCATCCAGAACGACTGTATCTGCGGGTTGCCGAAGACGAACACCATCCCGTGGTTTTTCGGCAGCGATTTTCGGTACATCAATCCGTGTTCGCGCTCGCTCGGCGAGTTCGCGACTTCGAGCGTCACCGCCGTCCGGTTCTCACCCGCGACGAACGCGGCACCGACGGTCTCTTCGACCTTTGTCGTCCGATGTTCGTCCCCGTTTCCACGCTCCTGCCCGAATCCGATGCCCCCGGTACACCCGGCCAGTACGACGAGACAGACGACCAACAGGGTCGCGCTCACACGCATGCGCCTGAAAACGGGAGCAACTGACAAAAATACGTGGTGCGATTCGACTGACCGTCATCCGTTTACAATTGCCGAGAACCGAACTCGCTTCGTCTCTCCGCCTCACTCCTGCGTCTCGTCCTTCTGGACCGTCTCCTCGCCGATGAAACGGGGACGCTTTTCGAGCGCGAGGAAGTTGTTCACGTCCTCGCGGGCCTCCTTCGCTTTGCCCTTCTCGGGATCGTAGTCGCGGCTTCCCTCGCTGCCGAGCGCGTCGTGAAGCGCGTCCAGGTCCTCGAAGTACAACTCCGCGATGCCGTCGAATTCGGCGTTCTCGGGGTCCGTCGGGAGGACGGTGTCGTACTTGACGACGCCTTCGATTTCGCGGGCGATGGGCGTGTGGTTGTTCTGCCAGTGGTCCACGAACTCCTCGTGGGTCATGCCGTCCTTGCGGACGAGGAACGCGCTGTGTTTGTACAGGCCGTCGGTGTCGCCGTTCACGTCGTCCTCGCGGTCGGTACCTCGCGCTGCGGTTTCGTCCTTCTGGGTGACGACTTCGCCGATGAAGCGAGGACGCTCGTTCACGTCGAGGAAGTTATCGACATCCTCGCGGGCTTCCTTCGCTTTGCCCTTCTCGGGGTCGTAATCGCGGTTGCCCTCGCTGCCAAGGGCGTCGTGGAGCGCGTCCAAATCCTCGAAGTACAGTTCGGCGAGTCCGTCGAACTCCGCGGCGTCGGGCGTCACCGGGAGGACGGTGCTGTACTTGACGACGCCCTCGATATCACGTGCGATCTTCGTGTGATTGTTCTGCCAGTACTCCACGAACTCCTCGTGGCTCATATCGTCCTTTCGAACCAGCAGGGCAACGTGTTTGTACATTTCATTCGAGGACACAATCCGTGGTATCATAAAGCACCCGAAGCCGCTCCCGTCCCCTTTTTTCGAACGTGAATCCGTTCCGAGCAACTCCCCCGTTAACACCACTATTTCCGGTGTCACACCACCGTTTCCGATGTTCACAAGTGGTTTCGAAGCGGCGAAAATCCCACCCGATATGGCAGTGCGTCCCCCGAGCACCGACGGGTAAGTCACCTACTTTCAATACAAACCTCGGAGTAACGAGAATCATGGGGTTCTATCAACGCGGTTTCATGGAAGGGACGCGCGGAACGATGGGCGTCGATTGGGAGGAACGGATCGACATGAAGCGGATGCGCGAGGAGCGAAAGGAACGCGCTCTCGAACGAATGCGCGAGGCGGGATTGGGCAGCATGCTCCTCATCAACGACCCGAACGTCCGCTACGTGACGGGACTCGCCATGACCGGCGGGTCGGGTGCCGACCACTACACCCTTCTCACCGAGGACGGCGACATCGTCCACTGGGACACCGCCGACCACGCGAGCAACCAGAAGTTCAACTGTCCGTGGATTTCGGACATCCGCTACGCCTGCCCCGGACTCGGAAACGTCCCGCGAGCGTCCGGTCGGGATTCGGCCCGAAACTGGCTGAAGGACAAGATGGCTGGACTCGTTTACGAGGCGATGGAGGAGTACGGCGTCGCCAAGGAACCGATGGGCATCGACATCGGCAACGCTCCGCTCATCTCGAAGTTCGAGGACCGTGGCGTGGACGTGCGCACCGACGACTGCGCGAAGGTGATGGAGGACGCCCGGAAGGTCAAGACGCGCGACGAAATCGAGTGCCTGCGGATGGTCGCCGCCCTCTGTGAGGCCGGGTTCCAGCGCATCACGGAAACCGCGAAACCCGGCGTCCGCGAGTCGGAAGTGTGGGGCGAAGCCAGCAGCGAACTCTGGCGTCTCGGCGCGATGGTGCAGGGTGGCTACGTCACCTCCGGGCCGAACACGTGGCCGAAACACCAAGCCAACACCACCGACCGGATCATGCGCCCCGGCGACATCGTCTACGCCGACTTCTACAACATCGGTTTCATGGGCTATCGCTCCTGTTACTACCGGACGTTCAGCATGGGTGAACCCACCCAAGCCCAAAAGGATGCCTACGAAATCGCCCGCGACAACCTCCACGACGTGCTCGAACGCATCGAACCCGGCGCGACGACGGACGAGATTTGCGAGGGGTTCCCCGACATGGAGGCGAACACGCCGACTGGTACGACGCCACCGACCACTGGCAGATGACGACCAACCACTGGGCGCACGGCCTCGGCCTGCAACTGTACGAAGTGCCGCTCATCTGGCGCGGTATCTCGCCCGACCATCCCATCGAAATCGAGGAGGGCATGACGATGGCCGTCGAGACGATGGAACCCGCCGACCGGCAGGGCGTCCGTGTGGAAGAGATGGTCGTCGTCCGCGAGAACGGCGTCGAGATACTGAGTCAGTGGCCCGTCGAGGAAATCACGCGGATAGACTACTGATCGGTTCGGCCGCGTCTGACCGGTGCGGTCGCGTACGGATTTTCTCAACGGCCCGTCATCGTTCACTCAGTCCGCTCTCGAAGACTCGGCGTTCCCGGCGGTTCCCTCGTCGAAGTAGTCACGCACCGATCCGACGACCCGCGGCCACTTCACGAGCAGGAACCCACCGAGGATGGCGAGAAAACCGCCGCCGGTGGTCGGGGTGAGTCCCTCGCCAAGGACGAACCAGCCGAAGACGGCGGCGAAGGGCGGGATGACGTACTCGATGAGTCCCATCTCGATGGGGCCGAGGCGGTGGAGGAGGCGGAAGTAGATGAGGAACCCGGCGGCACCGGGAACGACGGCGAGATAGCCCACCCACGCGAGCGAGGTGGTCGTCGGCGTGGCGGCGGCGAACCCTTGGCCGGGGACGACGAACGTGGCGATATCGAGGCCAGCGCACCGACGGCGAGCACTCCACGCTTGGAGGCTGAGACCTGGGAGTCCGGCGTCGTTTTCGTCGGTGAAGACGGCACCGACGACCCACGCGACGGCGCACCGAGGACGAACCAGACGCCGATGTCGCTCAGCAGGTGTCCGCCGCTCGGGTTCGCGATGAGGACGACGCGACGAACCCGAGAACGACACCGACGACCCCTCGTGCGGAGATGGACTCGTCCGGGCGGAACACCGAGGTGACGACGGGCGTGAGGACGGGGACGAGACCCAACAGGGTCGATGCGACGGCCGCTCGTGACGTACTGCTGTCCGGCGAACAGGAGCGCGTGATGGAGGCCGATGTTGAAGAGGCCGCCGACGAGGATGGGCGTCCAGTCCCCTCGCCCCCGGGGGATGAGGGAGCGGCCGGACGCGGCGGCGACGGCGAGGAGGACGGAGCGCGGCCAAGTCGAAGCGGACGGCGGCGAGGGCGACCGGTCGAAATCCTTCGAGCGCCGCCTCCGTGGCGGGGAACGCGGTTCCCCAGATGGCGGCGAGCGCGAGATAGAGGACGACGTCGCGGCGACTGGCCATTACCTCCATCTTGCTGTCGCGGTTTAGGTGGGTTTCGATACGAAACGCGAGGACGAGAAAACACCGACCTTGAGTTAGAGGCGTCATCACAGTAGCTTAGACTAAAATCGCTACGAACGACCGTCGCGGTTTTATCGTGATTTCCTGTACCGGGCCGCGTGAAGATTGCTTCCGCACTGCGAAAGACACTCCACCCCACCCAATTCCTCGCTATCCTCCTCACTTCGTCAGCGCGCGCCGTGCAGTTAGATGGGCTAACCGATTATGACCCAACAACACGGCGCGCGAAGGCGTACGCTAGTGCGCCCGCGCGAGGGATGACCGAAGGTGTGACCAGCGGGAGCACTGTAGGGAATCGGCTGGGGAGGGTGTGGTGCGTTGCAGGTGTGTTGTTTGGGTGGAATGAAAGGGGCCGCCCGCTCGCGCTTGTTTTAGTCGCTGTGGAGGCCACTATTTTGGCCGAGCGGCGTGAGGCCAAAATATCCTGCAACAGCGGCCGCGAGCGGGCGGGGGCTTTCGACTTCCTCGTAGCTGCTGAAATCGCAACCCCACCAAACACGTCTCGTCGGAGCGAACGAGCGGGGAGGTTTTGGCTCTTCATCGTAATTACTGTGTTCACAAGAAAACCAGAACCAAACACATCTCCTCTTCACAACCGCCCTTCCCGCGACATTCTCATCACGAACCATTACGTTCCCGCGAACGAAATTCATCCCGCATGAGCGAACCGGAGTACCGCGAACAGGTCGAGGCCGCGTATCCCGAACTCCAGTCATCGAGGACGACGACTGCGCGAGAAGGTCATCGAGGCGTGGGTACTGGCCCTGGACCGCGGCGGATGGAAGGACATCGAGGACATCCCGTACGCGTGGAACATCCACGAGAAGACGAACGTCGAGCACGTGCGGGGCGTAACCCGAATCGCCATGCGCTCGGCGGAGGAACAGCGCGAGTTCCACGGTGCCGACCCGGACGACGACGCCATCATCGCGGCGTGTCTGCTCCACGACGTGGGGAAATGCTACGAGTACGTTGACTTCGCCGACGAGGACCAACTGCTCGACCCCGACCCGACGTACGCCACCGAGGAGATTCCCCACTCCCTGTCGGGGTACGCGCTGGCTCACGAGGTCGGCTGTCCGATTTCCGTCCAGCGAGCGATTCCACATTTCCTCGGCGAGATTCCGACCCGGACGCTCGAAGCCGAACTCGTCAAGAGCGCGAACTCGGCGAGTTCGAACGCCATCACCCAGTCCGCGATGGGAATCACGCTCCAGGAGTGGGTCGAGAAGTACAGTCAGACACAGTAACTCTCGATTTTACCGCAACCCCCGATTTTATTTCAACCACTTACGGCCCGACGACACGATGTCAACGCCGGAACTGTAGTAACAGGTCGGCTCCCCGTCCGGTTCGGCGAAGTTGTTCGCCCGAAAAATCTCGTTCTTCCGGAATTCCACTGTCGCGGGGCGGAGCGACCACACGTCGTGATCGACGTTCGCGTACGCAATCGTTCCACCCGGGCCGCCGACGTAGAACCGATAGCGTTCGGTGAGAAAGGCCGCCAGCGACCCCGGTTCGGCGTCGAGTCGGTCGCCGGTCGGTTCGTACTGCGCGTCGAACCGCAACGGTTGATCACCCGGATGCGCGCGCCGACTGCGGTAGCGGATCGCCCCGTCCCGTTCTACTATTTTTATGTCCGCGTTGTAGTACGGCAGCCCGAATGTCAACCGAGCGCCGAGGACGGAGAGCCATCCATCGGCATCGAGGCTGTAGAAGAAGACGGCCGGTCTGTCCTCCCCCGGCACCGTGACGTAGGTCCGGAGGTTGAGTTCGGGGAGGTCCACCCCGATGCTGTCGGGAAGCCCTCGGGGACGAACCGCGACGTTCGTGAACGGGACGACGCTCAGCCACGCCTTCCCGTCGTACGTGTCTACCTCCAACCCTTCGGGTAGCCCTCGCTCCACGACTTCCGGTTCGACCGGCCAATTGGCGAACAGCAGTTGTCGCCATCCCATCTCGACACCAATCATCGTCCGAAACTTGTGACGGATCGCTCAAAGGGGTTCCGTCGGATGCGTCTCCGGGACGAAGTGGTCGTCTCACACGGTCGCTTCTTTGGAATCACAAATGGATTTCTCGATAGCTATCCGGAGAGATTTCTATCAATCCATTCGGTCCGCGAACTCCTGTTTCCGTCCCTGCCCCTTGCTCCTGTCCCTGCCCGGCGTCCACCGATACCGGTAGATTACTCCATCGAACCGTCGTCTCTCTCTTATCGTTTTCTGCCGCTGACTCGTCGCCATCTTGTGGATTTTCACAAAGCTATCCGGAGAGATATCTGGAGAGCTATCCGAATAGCTATCTAAATAGATGCTCGAATGATTTCGCCGTTGGCTCGGGATGGTCACTCTCGATGCGACAGTTCTCCAAAAACGTCAGCGACCGCGGCGAAAACAGAGACTCCTCAGACCGTTTCCAGCCCGTTCTCCTCGCGGAGGACGTTGATGTACGACCGGAAGCCGCTTTCCAGGTCGTAGCGCGGTTCGTAGCCCATATCCTCCTGAATCGCGGTCATGTCGAGCATTTGGGTCCACGGGAGTTCGCCCTCGTCGGAAACGTCGAGGTCGGCGTCGGGCATGATTTCCTCGACCGTCTCGGCGGCTTCCCGAATCGTCGCCACGGTGCCGCGGACGTTGTAGACGCGCTGGCTCAGGTCCTCGTCGGGCGTGAACGCCGCGCGGCGGAACGCCTGCGCGATGTCCTCGACGTGCTGCCAGTCGATGACTTGGTCGCCGTACTCCACCGCGAACGGTTCGCCGAGCGCGGGTTTTTCGATGATGTTCGCGAGGAACGCGGAGCCACCGGTTTCGCGGTACGGGCCGTACGCCACGGTCGGGCGGAGCGCGACGTGCGAGACGTCGTGGTCCTCGAAATAGACTTTCGCTTGGTGTTCGTTGAACTCCTTGGCCGCGCCGTACAGCGTGTCGGGGTAGACGAGGTCGTCCTCGGTCACCCACTCGGTGTCGTAGTTCGTCGGCGGCGCGAACACCGCCGCCGAGGACGCCCACGCCACGCGCTCGACCTGGTCGGAGAGCGTTCGAGCGGCCTCCATGACGTTGTTCGTCCCCAGCACGTTCACTTCGATTCCGGCCCGCGGGTTCTCGCGGGCCGTCGTCGTCAGCAGTCCCGCGAGGTGGACGATGCGGGTCGCACCCGACTCCTTCACCGCGCGAATCACGTCCGTCGAGTCGGTGATGTCGCCGCGTCGGATATCCACGTCGTCGGCGATGCCGAGTTTCTCCAGAATGCGCGGGTCGGTCGAAAGGTCGTAGGCGACCACGTCGTGCCCCTGTTCGAGGAGTTCTTTCGCGGTGTACGACCCGATGAAACCTGTTCCGCCAGTGACGAGCACCGTCTCGCTTTGCGCCATGTTTTTTTACTCGCTGGATGGCAGGAAAAGGTTTCCTTCCTGTTTTTTCGTGATGTGTTCGACTCGGTTGTTGTCACTCGTGCAGTCCGCCGGTTTCGGCGTAGAACGACGACGCCAACTGGTCGGCCATGTCCTCCTCGCGGTCGATTCGCGCGTCGATGACGAACGGCAGGTCGCTCTCCTTTCCTTCCCGAAGTGCGTCGGCCAGTTCGTCCGGCGTCGTGACTCGCGTTCCCGCGGCACCGAAGCCTTCGGCCACTTTCACGAAGTCGGTGTCGTGGAACTCGACGCCCGCGATGTCGCCGTCTTCTTTCTGCATCTGGCGAACCATGCCGAGGCTGGTGTCGTTCAGCACGACGAACGTCGGGGCGACGCCGTTCTCGACGGCGATTTCGACGCTGGTCATCGTCATCGTAAAGCCGCCGTCGCCCGCGACGCCGATGACGTCCTTGTCCGTGGTGATGGCGGCGCTGACGGCGGCCGGGGCGGACCACCCCATCCCGCCGACGCCGCCCGACCCGAAGTACGTCCGGACGGCGGGCGTCTGGAGGTAGTTCAACAGCCAGAATCGGTTGTTGCCCGAGTCGGCCGTCACGATGGTGTCCTCGTCCACCATCGCCTCTATCTCCTTCACGGCGCGCTGGGGTTTGATGGGCGCGGTGTCGCTCTCGCACTTCTCGGTGAAAAACGACTCCCGAGCCGTTTCTGCCCGTCCGCGTGCCCAGTCGTTTTCGGCGCTCCCGGCATCGAAAAGCGCCCGGAGGCTCTCCTTCGCGTCGCCGATGAGGCCCACGTCGGCGGGGTACACCCACCCGGCGTTTCGCGTGTCGATGTCGGCGTGGATGATGGTCTGTTCGTCGGCCGGATGAACGACGGTGCCTGCCAGTTCGTGTCCATCGGGTTCATTCGACACCCGACGACGAGCAGGGTATCGGCCTCGCTGACGACCTGATTCGCGCCTTCGTGGCCGAACGACCCGATGACGCCCGCCGCGAGGTCGTGGGTCTCCGGAATCACCGACTTGCCCAGATACGAGGTCGTTACGACCGCGTCGTACGCTTCCGCGACGTCCCGGAGTTCGTCGTAGGCCCCCGCGGAGTGAACGCCGTTCCCGGCGACGATGACCGGTCGTTCCGCCGATTCGAGCGCCTCGACCGCCGCGGACACGTCTTCGTCCGTCGGCTTCGACTCCCAGTTTCGAACCTGTTCGTCGCTGTCCCAGACGGGAGGAACGGGGTTCTCCGGAACGTCCTCCGTGATCGCGTTTCCGTCGAGGATGACGGCGGTCGGTCCCGACCGCCCCGCCGTCGCGTGTTTGAACGCCAGTTGGACGCTTCGCAGGGTTTCGGTCGCGTGCGCGGGAACCAGTGTTCCTTCGTCACGCCGTCCAGAATCTTCGGCAGCGAGAGGCCACCGTAGTCGCCGCGGGACTGCTGATACGGGGCGAGCGTCGAGTAATCGCCGCGCTCGCTCGCCTCCGTCAGGACGACCATCGGCGAGGACGCGAGGCGCGCCTCCATCTGCCCGATGACGCCGAGGCTGCCGATCCACGGCCCTTGCCCGGCCAGCACCGCGGGCTTCCCGTGAATCCTGCCGTACATCTCGGCCATCACGCTCCCCTCGCGTTCGTCGCGCGGCCGAACCACGTCCACGCTCGATTCCGGGAGGTCGTCGAGCAGTTCGATGACGCGCCCGCCCGGATAGCCGAACACGTACTCCACGCCCAGCGATTCGAGGACGGAAACCAACGCCTCGCTCGTCGTCTCTCCCCCGCTGTCGTCAGCGCCTGTCATGGTAGTCGAAGCAACCCGCTCCCGTCCCTTCGTTCTGTCGATTATCACGGTCGTTCCTTTACGTTCCGCATCGGTGGACGGCGGTATGGCTACGGTTCGGTGCGCCGAGTTATCCCGGAAAATAGGCCGAGTCGGATGGGAGAGCTATCCGTTTCACTCCGTGAAATCCTCGTACGAAACCGCGCCGCTATTCACGATTCGCTGACTCGTTGGCACCTTCCCGTCGGGCGGCATACTTCCCTCGGCCGGTCCTCCCGGGTTCCCGACGACGATGCGTCCGACCATTCCGAGGCTCTTGTGTGGGATACAGAAGTAGTCGTACGTTCCCGGAACGTCGAACGTGTGCTCGAACTGCTGCCCTCCCCCGGAGATCATGCCGCTGTTCCATCCGCTCGCGTCGTTCGGAATGCGGGTCACCGTCGCGGGACCGGTCCCGTCGACGTAGGCGGTCGAAGTGTGGGCACCGATTTTGCTCTTCCACGTGACTGTCTCCCCCTTCTCGACGAACAACCCGACGGGGTCGAAGTAGTAGCTCGTGCTCCCGCTGACCATCTGCACGGTGTTGGTCTCGGTCGGAGACTTCGTCTTCGTCGAATCCGCTCCTCCGCCCGTGTCGTTGGCACAACCGGCGAGGATGGCGACGCTTCCCGTCGCGATTGCCGCCGTCGCTTTAAGAAATCTGCGCCGATTCATTTGTCGGGAGTACCGAGTCCCATCGCAAGGCGGTTCTGGTACGCGTGTCGAATCGGTACCCCGAGGGAGCGAACGAGAACCGGTGTTGTTTTTCTCGTCCGAACACGAGCGATACACGATGAATCGTCGTCGGATCGGAAGCGGGATTTCACTGGTGGTGATCGGCGTGTTCGCGCTCCGATTCTGCCTCGGACTCGCGAGCGCCCACTCGATTCCCTCCAGTAAATTCGCCTCCCCGCTTCCACTCCCGCTGCTGTTTCTCGGTGCCGGTGCGATGGTCGCGCTGACGGCCGGATGGCTCGCGGTCACCGAGCGAACCCCTTCGGCGGCGACCCGACGAATGTGCGTTCTTCTCCTTCCGTCCTCGATTTCGATGCCGCTTCGACTGGGCGCTCGACTCGTCTTCTTCGCCGGATTCGTGGCCGCACTCTCGATCGGAATCGTCGGCCGACAAAACCAGTACCAGAATTTCGCGACCGTCTTCACGTGGCCGGTTTGGTTCCACGGTGTCGCCCTTCTCTCCATCCTCGTCGGCACGCTGTGGCCCGTCCTGTCCCCGTGGCGAGCGCTGTACCGTGTGTTCGTGTGGCTCGAAGGGGAGGAGCTAGCCGTCCTCGGGTCGTACCCCGAGCGACTCGGCAGTTGGCCAGCGCTGGCGAGCTTCATCGTCGTGATCGGAATTCTGGAGAACCTCACGTATATCCCGAAGAAGGGCCCGCTGTTGACGACGGCCGTCCTCGGGGTGTACACGCTCGTCATGGTGGCCGGGAGCCTTCTCTACGGGACGGAGTGGTTCCGACGTGCTGACCCCCTCGGCGTTCTCTATCGACTGTTCGGCCGGGTGGCGTCCATAACCATCACTCGGCGCGACGACGGCGGTACCGATGTCGCCCTCCGACCGCCGTGGCAGGGAACTCTCACCCCTGTTCGGAATACGTCCCTCGTTCTGTTCGCCATCGCCGCGGTGTACACCGTGAGTTTCGACGGGTTCACCAACACCCGGACGTACCAAGACCTCCTCGTCGGCGTGCAGAACTCCTTGGGGACCGGACCGGCGATCAGCATTCTGCTGTACGCGATTGGCCTCTCGGTCTTCGTCGTCTCGTTCGGCCTCTGCAGTCACCTCGTCGAACGTCTCGGTGGTGGCGGTACCGACCAGCGACCATCGGAGGGTTCCGAGGCGAACACCGACGGCGGCTACGTTGTCGGTTCCGACGAACGGACGCGCGAACCCGATTGGCTCGGTTCGGCGCGGCACTTCGCACCGACGGTCCTCCCCATCGCGGCGGCGTACGAAGTCGCCCACAACTACCCCTACGTGTTTCGAAACCTCGCCCAACTCGCCACCGTCGCCGTTCATCCCCTCTCTCCGAGCGCACAGACCGCGAACCCCCTCGCTTGGCTCCCGCTTCCGGTGTTCTGGGGTTCGCAGGTCGTCCTCATCGTCCTCGGCCACGTCATCGCCGTCGTCGCCGCCCATTACGTCGCGGTCGAGCGGTTCGAAACCACCGCGGCGGCGCGACGCGGTCACCTCCCGCTGGTCGCGCTGATGGTCGGCTATACGGTGCTCTCGCTCTGGATAATCTCTCAGCCGGTCGTCTCGTGATCCCGTCTTTTGAATCGTGAAAACGGTTCAGTCGTGATACGAGAGTTCGACGACTCGACCGTCGCCGTACATCACGAGGATTTCGTCCGCGCCGTCCCCATCGATATCGCACACCGTCGGGTGCACCCAGACCTTCACCTTCCGCTCGTGGGAGGCGAGCACCTCCCCGGAACTCGCATCGAGGACTTGCACCGTACCGTGGTTCGTCACCGCGACGACCTCGGAGTCGCCGTCGCCGTTAACGTCCCCCGTAACCGGGGCGGGGAGCAACTTCGCGTCGGTCGAAAGCGTCGTCTTCCACTCGGTTTTGCCGGTTCGAGCGTTCAACGCGGCGACCGTGTCCCCGCCGCTTCCGACGTAGACCTCCGGCGTTCCGTCGCCGTCCCCGTCGGTGACCTGATCGATCGCTGGACGGTCGATTCCCGTGCGTTGCCAGAGCTTCGTTCCGTTCGCGGTGAAGGCGGTCACTTCCTTCCCTCCGGACGCGACGAGTATGTCCCGCTGGTCGAGGCGACCCTTCGCGAGCCACGTCGCCAGTGCGGAACGCTGCCATTCGAGCGTCCCGTTCGGTCGCAGGACGCTGACCTTCGCGGTAGAGCCGACGGCGACGTCCGGATTCGGCGAACCGGGGACGTGAACGACGTGCGTTTCCGCGTAGACGGTGTCGTTCAAGTCGTACTTCCACTGGAGCGTCCCGTCCGCGGAATCGGCGAAGACGACGCCATCGAACGCGGGTTGAACGACGAGGCGGCGTGGCGCAGTGAGCACGACGGGACCGGCGTAGCCGAACGACGTGAGGTTCTGTGTCCATTCGACGCTCCCGTTTTCGGCGTCGAAGACGTACAGACGCTTTTCGGTCGTCGGGGCGACGGCGTTCGGACGGTGGTCGCCGGTCGCATCCGCGATGAGCGAATCGCCGATGCCGTGGACCGCACATGCCGATTCGTTGATCTCGTACTGCCACCGCGTGGTGCCGTTCGAATCCAACATCGTCACCTTACACCGCGCGTTCTCCCCCGCGACTGCGCTCACCGGTGCGAGGATATACGATTCACCGTCGATCCGATCCGCGACGATCGGGTGATGGTTCAACTGGTTCGGTCGCGGCGTGTCCGAAGTCCAATCCACCGAGAGGGACCCGGACGGTTTGTTCGTTAAACTATAGAAAGAGGCACTAGCAAGCGCACAAAACACCAGGACGACGACGATTGCGGTCCGCGCTCGCATTCGACCTCATCTCGGGTAATGGGGAACTAAACGCTGCCGGTATCGCCGACACATTCGACTCGCATACTAGAACGCGAAGGAACAGATTCTCGGTCTCACCGGTCGCGTCGTTCGAATCGTTGGCGTCAACGCGTTCGAATTGACGTGCTTTCCGACCTCCTCCATCACTTTCGTCTCCGCGCGGGCGAGGTGTTCCCACGCCGTCGTGGAGGCGATACCACGGCATCGGCGATGTCCTCGATGCTGGTCTCCTTTTTCGGCCGGTAGTAACCGAGTTCGATGGCGGTCCCCAACACCTCGCGCTGTCGCTGGTGAGTTCGTTGATAACGCGCGAAAACTCCAACTGTTCCTGTTCGGCGACCACTCCGAGTTCGACGTTCCGGACGAGGTCGGTTTCGTTTCCGGGACGTTCGATGGATTCGACGATCTCGTTTAGGTCGTCGTCCTCCGCCAGATACAGCGTCCAGCGTTCCCAACCGGCCGATATGACCGCTCCGGTTCGATAGTGAACGCCCAGGTCGGTCAACCGCTGTGCGATGCTGTCCCACTGGTAACTGTCGATGGTGACTGCGACGAGAACTCGTGGGACGTCCAGCGGCGTCAACGTATCCACATCGATCACGGGGTCGGCGGCCTCGAATTCCTCCAGAAATCCCGCTATCGAGGCTTCCGGTCCGGTTATCTCGATGATCCGCTTTCGCTCGGCGGCACTTCCCGTCATCGACGAGACGGAGCGGATCGTTATCGCCGGGTAGTCGGCACTGATGTCGCTCTCAGGTTCGCCGTGGTGACGTATCTGGAGCGTCACTTCTCGCATATTTAAATCGAGGAAACCAACCGAGTTGAAACTTTGTATCCGATTCTGTCAGTCTTCCAAATCAAATTTCGATGGTTCTAACGTTTTCGTCCCTGTTTTCGTCCGATCGAATCCGTCCGTCGATCACGAAATACCGGGTACCACCAGCGAGAAGTCGCGTCGTTATTCCTCGGTCGTGTCCGCCGAGTCGGTTTCCGTACCTGCTGCATCCACGTCGTCCGCCGACCTCGCTTCCTCTTCGGCGGTGGCGGCCGCTTTTTCCTCCCGCACTCCCACGGTTCCGCCGCATTCCGGGCACTCGTCGTGATTCGTGTAGAGGAGTTTCCCGCAATCGGAGCACTCGTACTCCGCTCCCTCGGACGCAACCTCCTCGGAGGTCTTTTTGAACTCCTCGAACTTTCGGCCCATGTTCTTGAACAATCCCATCGTCTTTTACTGAGGCGTATCGGAAGGATAAGTCTTGGTGAGGCGAGAGCTCCTGTCGTAAGTGTCGGATCGATTTCGAATATCGTCGCTTCGACTGCGAACGGAACACGGACTTGTGGTATATTCTCATACTTGGATGTGCCTCACACCGGACCTATTTGGCGTGTACTTTAGGACCACTTCTGAGTATGGCATGGTATGACGAAACCCGATCTGGACCGGTTTACTTCGCGACGTTCGACCGTTTATGCACCGAACGGCGTCGTCGCTACCAGCCAACCGCTCGCCTCGCAGGCGGGCGTCTCGATTCTACAGCAGGGGGGGAACGCGTTCGACGCTGCCGTCGCAACCGCCGCCGCGCTCAACGTGGTCGAGCCGACGAGCACCGGCCTCGGTGGGGACGTGTTCGCGCTCTATCGCACCGCCGACGGGGACGTCGGCGCGATGCGGAGTTGCGGCGGCGCGCCCGCCGAGGCGACCATCGAGAACGTCCGCTCGTCACTGCGGAACCACGACGACCCTTCGGACTGGTATCCCGAAAACCGCGGCTACGCCGTCGATGGCTCGGAAGACACGGACGACCTCGAAATGCCGTTTCTCGGACCGCACGCCGTCACCGTCCCCGGAACCGCCCGCGGGTGGGAAGCGACGGTAGAACGGTTCGGCAACCTGTCGCTCGGCGACACGCTCCAACCCGCCATCGACTACGCTATCGGCGGCTATCCCGTCTCGGAAGTCATCGCCTCGCACTGGGTGGGCGCAGAAACCCTCTTCAAAACTGATCACGCGCGAGAGGCGTATCTGAACGACGGGACGGCACCGAAAGCGGGCGAGACGATGGCGCTCCCGCGTCTCGGCGAAAGCCTCCGCCGAATCGCCGAGGAAGGTGCGGACGTGCTGTACGATGGGCGAAATCGGCGAGAAAATCGTCGAAGAGGTCCAGTCACAGGGCGGGTTCCTCACCGTCGAGGACCTCGCCGACTTCGAACCCGAGTTCCCGGACCCCGTCTCGACGACCTACAACGGAACGGAAATTTACGAACTGCCGCCGAACAATCAGGGTCTCATCGCGCTCGAAGCGCTCAACATCGCCGAACAGGTCGGGGCGGGCGAGCACCCCATCGATTCCCCCGAGCGAGTTCACTACTTCGCGGAGGCGATGAAACTCGCGTTCCACGACGGCCACCGCTACATCACCGACCCCGAATACGAGGAAATCCCACCCCTCGAATCCGATTCGTGGGCGAAAAAGCGCGCGAACCACGTCGGGGAGACGGCGAACCACGACGTCTCCTTCGGCGTCCCCGACGCGAACGCCGAGGACGCGGATACCGTCCTGCTCTGTGTCGCGGACGGCGAGGGGAACGTCGTTTCGTTCATCAACTCCCGCTTTGCCGGGTTCGGGTCCGGACTGGTCGCCGGGGATACGGGTATCGCGCTCCAGAACCGCGGCGCGTCGTTCTCTCAACCCGGATCACCCGAACAGCCTCGAACCGGGGAAACGCCCGTTCCACACCCTGATTCCCGCGCTGGCGAAGTTCGGGGAGGACGACTGGGCCGCCTTCGGCGTGATGGGCGGCTACATGCAACCCCAAGGTCACGTCCAAGTCATCTCGAACATCGTGGATCACGGCTTGCCCCTTCAGGCCGCGCTCGACCTTCCACGCTGGCGGTATCGTGAGGACGGAACGCTCGCCGTCGAGGGTCGGATGGACGGCAACCTCAGCACGAAACTCACCCGAAAAGGCCACGATGTGCGCGTCCTCGCACCGGTGCTCTTCGGCGGCGCACAGATCGTGAGAAACGAAAACGGCGTCCTCTCCGGCGCGACCGAACCGCGGAAGGACGGCAACGCCGCCGGATACTGAGTTACTCTTCCTCTTCCTCTTCTTCGTCCCCACCCTCGTTTTCGTCTCCTTCCGCTTCGTCCGCGGATTCATCGCGTTCCGTTTCGTCAGTTTCCGCGGCTTCGTCGGCGTCTTCCGCTTCGTCGTCCTCGTCCGATTTCGTCGCGCTCTCCGTGTCGTGAATCTCGATTTCCATCGGCCCCCCTTCGGCCCCGCTGAACTCCCCCAGCTCCTCGAAATCCGATTCGCTCCGACTCTTTCCGACGAGATAGCCAGCGATGAACGCGAATCCGAGGAACAACAGCGTTCGGAGTTTCGACCCCGACCCTTCCGACCCCTCGCTTTCCTCCTCGTCGTCCGCTTGGCGGTGACGAATCTCGTCGATGACGGAACGCTCCTGATTCGCGTTCTCGTCCGTTGGCTCATCGTCCGTCGTATTCTCGGGCATACCGTTCGGTTTGCGGGTGAGTGACTTTTCCGTTGTGGTCGGCGAACGAAACGGGCCACTGTTCGGAGTCGGTTATTTCCGGTCGCCCCAACTCGTCGTGGTTACCACCGCGATTCGATGGACCGCGGCTTCGCTATCGATCCGTTCTGAAAAGTGAAAATCCGTGTTGGGCCGGGTTTTCCCCCTGCCCCCCACAATCCGTTTATTGTGCTTCCGCTTCGGTTTCGACCGTCGGGTTCGTCTCGGTTTCAGTCTGGGTCTGGGTTCCGGAGTCCTGCATCTCACGGAGTTCGGTCTCGACTTCTTCGCGACCTTTCTTGAACTCACCCATCGCCTCACCCGTGGAACGTGCGAGTTCCGGAATCTTGTTTGCACCGAACAGGAGAACTGCGATGAGCAGAATTACGACGAGTTCTGCTCCACCTGGAATCGGCCCGAACAGCGGAATCATTTCAACTACCATCTGTGTTAAACGATACCGTTCCGTTATTTATAGGCTTTTTGCCTCGTGTCAATTGTTACCATTGCGGGTGCTCGATCAGTAGCGTTACGCAGTTTCGGACTTTCGGACACGAATGACAGATATCAGCCAACTCCTCCCGAATTCATTCACAGAACCGACGGGCTACGTCCCGTAAATCGTGGAGACTCGCCAAATAGAAGAATAAACACATCGAAATATTTATATAATTTCCATCATGGGAAACAGAACATGGAGTCAACAGCAACGACGGGCGTCGAATCCCCCCCGATGCAGTCGAAACGACTCGCGCGGTTCTGCGCGCGTGGGGTTTCGTTCGGCATCCTCGCGTATCTCGTCGGCTATCTTCTCGTCGCCGCACTGTTCGTTTTCGGTCCTGCGAGTATCGGCAAAAGTGACACGGTTATCGAACTCAAGTTGTTTGGATTTGTCTTCTACAACGCTCAGTTCGTTCCGATTGCCATCGGCAACATCTCGCTCAACTTGGTTACGCAAACCCCGGACCCGACCGTTCCACCGCTCGTCTATCAACTCATCCCGGTCCTCTCGATCGGTGTCGTGAGCGCCGTTTTCGCCGTTCGAAATCGACTCGACGGATTGGTCGAAACAGTCGTCTACTCTGGTGCCAGCGTCACCGTCGGATACGTAGTCCTGTCTATCGTCGGTGCGCTTTTCGTTACCGTTCCTTCCTCGATCTTGTTGGGTATCTCTCCTTCGGGGACTATGGCACACCTGGATACGACGATGGCTGCTGCCGTCGGTGCCGCGTACCCCATCGTCATCGCGACTGTCGTCACGGGTATTGTCGCGTTCGTTCGTCGGTAAGCTGTTTTCTTACTCCCCTTTCGTTCCTTCCACGAACTGGACGACGGCCTCCGTTCCCTGGAACCCGTCGGCCATTCGCCCGACGAGTTCTCCGTCCTCGAACAGCAAGAGGGTCGGTACGCTCCGGATATCGTATCGTTCGACCAGCGAGATGTCGTCGCCGGGATTGACCATCACGACCGTCGCGTCGGTCACGCGGGCCACGTTCCCGACGACGGGTTCGATCGCCTGGCAGAGCGCACAACCGTTGGTGTAGCAATCGACCAGCACGAGGTCGTGGCTCGTGATGACCGAGTCGAGTTCGTCGGCGTCCGAGACCCGTAGCGGTTTCGTGGATTCGTCGCTCACGGCCGAGCTACGTACCCGCCGGACTTGGGGCGTTCGTTTTCAGACGTTCCGTTCGTCGATGCCCGCCATCTCGGAAGGGAAGCCCCTACGGCGGTCGATTTCCAGTGTGGTTTTCCCCATTTCCGATAAAAACGTTCACTCTGTGACGGGCTATCGTTCGACACCACTTTGTGGTCCGACGCCGCTCATTCGAGCGATGACCGGCCCGGAAACCGACCCAGAAACGGACTCGATGCCCGATCCGAAAACGGACGTGGAACGCGCCGTCCGTGAGTTCCTCCGTTCCGAACACGAGGGGACGGTTTCCGCTCTCCTTCGGTGTGCCGATACGGTCGCCGAAGGATGGGCGGACGATTCGACGACCGACCGGAGCGCCGTCGTGGGTCCCCTCAGGCGAGAATTGCACGAATCCGGATTGCTGGCGCGATTCCCCGACGTGCTCGCGGGTGCGGCGGGGGCGGCGGGATTCTCGCTTCGAGCCACGCCGGTTCCCGCGCCGCCGTACGTGGCCGTGACAAGCCGTGGACCGGTTCTCCGGGCGACGGTGTCCGGCGGCCGACTCGTCGTCTCGTTTCGCCTCTTCGACGTCGTTCGTGACGGCGGCGTTCGATACGTTCGCGGAACGAGCGACGCTCGAACCGCCGTTTCGGTCGAATACAGATAGCGCCGAACGGTTCGGTTATTGACCGAACGTTTCCCTCATTCGGACCGATGGACGTCCCTCGCTATCGCTCGAATCCGTTCTCCGCCAGAACGGATAGTAGATCCGTTACGGGACCGGTATCGTCCGACAGTCCGACCAAATCCCGTTCCTGCTCGTACTCCACGACACCGTGCTCGCTCAACCGTGGAATATGGTTGTGATAGAGGCTCAGATACACGCGTAACACCTCCTGTTCGTCTATGTCGGGGAGTCGAACGTCGTTCTCCGCGACGACGACTTCCTCGGCCAAATCGGCCAACGTGAGCGCGAAATCGTGCCGTTTCAGGCGATCGATGACGAAACGTCGCCGCCGGTCCGCGACGAGGCGCAGAACGGTATCGACCGACAGTTCGCCAGGTGGTCGTGTAGCGGACGTCTCAGTTCCGGAATCAGCAATCATACACCTAGTAACGGGCCTGTGTTGGAAAAATTCATTGTGGAATTCCTTCCCCTATCGTTGCGGATTCTGTACTCGATCACCGTTTTCACGCCGGTTTCCACAACTCGTGGGTGCGAACGGTTGACGGAATCTCCCCGTCCGTTACTCTTCGACGACTTCCTGTCCGAAGTGGTTGAACGGTTGGGTACGCTCCACTTTTATTATGTCAGTGCTCACGATGTCCATCCCCAGCTTCGTCTATCTGTTCGGTGATGGTGTCCACCGTGTCGGAGTTGACGGCGATGGCCTCGACGTGCAAGTTTTCGGTCCCGGTGAGTAACTCTCGGACGGTGACGACCCCGGTTATCTCCATCACTCGATCCGCGAGCCTCGAACGGTTGGATGGAGGGGCACGACAGACGATGAGAACGTGTAACTGGTAGTTTGCCTTCTCGTAGTTGATATCCGGATGGTACCCCTCGATGATTCCCGCGTCCTCCAATCGTTGAATACGGTTTCTGACGGTACTCGCCGACACACCGACTTCTTTCCCCATCTCCGCCGCAGTGCTGTTTCGGGCATCGTTCTGTAGCGCGTGGAGTATCCCCCTATCGACGTTGTCGAGCCGAACCGGACTCATACGACGACCTACCTCCGTCTCACTGATCAGGGTTTTGGCGCTTCGAATACTCTCCGAAACATTACGGTCCAGCGCAGTGGTCTCAGCATATGGCTCGGCAACTCGCACCCTGCGTGTGGCTGCTCGAACTCGGAATCCCCGTCGTCGGGGCCAACGCCTTCCTCGTGGACGACGGGACGGCAACGCGTGACGGTGCCGTAACGCTCGTGGACGCCGGTCTCCCGTGGATCGGCCTGCGCCGCGAACTCGGGGACGCCGGATTCCGTGTCGCGGACATCGACCGCGTGCTCATCACCCACTACGACATCGACCACGTCGGCGGCCTCCGTGACCTTCCTGACCTCGATGCGCCGGTGTTCGTCGGCAGACGCGACGCCGACCTCCTCGCCGGAATCTACGACCCGCCGCTGTTCCACCACAAGGGGGCGTTTCACCGCTTCGTCCGTCGATTCGTCTCGATTCCGTCCCGACTCGATGTGCGTTCCGTGGACGACGGCACGCGTATCGGCGGGTTCACGGCCCACCACACCCCCGGCCACAATCCGGGTCACACGGCCTACGTCCACGACGAACTGGGGGTCGGATTTCTCGGCGACCTCGTCTGGGAACGCGGCGGGTCGTTGACGCCGCCCGAATGGTGGGACTCCTACGATACCCGCCAAATCAAACGCAGTATCCGGCGGTTTGCGGGTACGGTTCCGCCGCTCGAACTCCTCTGCATGGGCCACGGTCAACCGATCCTACGGGACGGTTCCGAGGCACTTTCGCGACTCGTCCGACGGTTGTGAACGCGTAAAACGATGTTTCGGTACGGTATGCTCGGCTTCCGCAATCGGCCTCCCCCTCACCTCATCTCTCCTCACTCACCACCCCTCACACGCCCAGTTCGTCGGCCACGTCGTGAATCGAGTCCACGGTCAGGTCCGGTTCGCCGTCGAACGGTTCCCACGGCATGTCCTTTCGATTCAACCACACCCCTTGCAGTCCGGCGTGTTTCGCGCCGATCACGTCGAACCACCCGGCGGTGACGTGTGCGAGTTCCTCGACCGGCGTCCCGATTCGGTCGGCGGCGTGGCGGTACAGTTCGGCGTCCGGTTTGAACGTCCCGACCTCGTCGGCGCTAATGGTGTCCTCCAGCAAATCGCCGATGTCGGCGTGTTCGACCATCGAGTCGAGCATTTCGGGGTTTCCGTTGGAGACGACGTAGCAGTCGTACCCGCCGTTTTGCAGTCGCTCGATGCCGTCGCGTACGTCGTCGAACACGTCGAGTTCGTGGTACACAGACAGGATTTCGTCGCGTTCGTCGCCCCCGATGTCCGCGTCGTGGGCCGACAGGGCGTATTCGAGCGCGTCGCGGTTCATCTCGTAGAACGGTTGGTAAGCGTCCACGTGGTTGGCGACGAACGTGTATTCGAGCGACCGGGCGCGCCACAGTTTCGATATCGGTTCGGGGTCGGACACGCGCTCGGCGAGCACTTCTCCGCCGCATCCACGTCAACCAGCGTGCTGTACGAGTCGAACGTCACCGTCGAACCCGCCTCGGGGTCGAAGGACATCTCCTGACGGGTTGGTTCGGGAACGAGTTAATCGCAGGGGCCGGACCGAGAAAACGATTATTTCGCTTCCCGACGTAGTATCGGTATGGCCACGTCGAACGACCACGATTCACTGCTTCGACTGCTCGTCGGGTTGATCGTCGTTCTCCTGTTGCTTCCGCTGGTGATGATGGCGTTCGCGTTCCCGATGATGGGCGGATGGATGATGGGTGGGCGATACGGAGCGGGGTACATGCCGCTGTGGGGATGGCTCGTGATGCTGGTTCCGCTCGTCCTCCTCTTCGCGCTCGGGTACTTCGTCTATCGGTCCCTCCACCGCGGTGATTTCGGGAGCGACCCCGCGCTCACGGAACTACGGACGGCGTACGCTCGCGGGGATCTCTCCGAGGAGGAGTTCGAGCAGCGGCGACGACGACTGCGCGAAGAAAAGTGAGCGTTTTCGGTTCGCTCAGTCGGCGGCCTGTGCGCCGTCGTCGCGCATCTTCTTCGGGTTCATCATCCCCTCCTTGACGCCGAACCGGACGAGCGCGGTGTTCACCGGATAGGCGAACAGGAACCCGACCGAGAGCGAGAAGGTCAGCGACCCCCAGAACAAGGGGTCGCCGAACTTCGCCCCCTGCGCGAGCAGGAGGTCGGTGCCGATGGCTCGATCTCCATGATGGTGATCGACGGCGTCTCGCTGTAGAACGCGTCGGAGAACGCCGTCCGGAAGCTTTCACCTTCCTGCATCAGCGGCCCCATCGTCAACGCGTAGCCGAAGGTGTACGCGAGCGCGAACGTACCGATCGTCTGTACGAGCGTGCTTCCGATGGCGAGCGCGCCGCCGATGGCGACCATCCCGACGACTTCGCCAGCGCCGCACCCGGAATAACAGTGGGACGTGGAGCGAAAGCCCCGTCGCCAGAGCGAGTCGTTGGAAATCTGGGTTCGCCCGGAGTACCAGTAGACGGCGAGTCCGAACGGTCCCGAGTACGCCACGACGAGCGTCCAGACGAACTTCATCATCGACGGGAGCGCTCGATTTCGCTTCCGGATGTCCCACCAGAGGATCCCGACACAGACGAGGATGAGGACCCCCCAACCGGCGAGGTACGTCGGATTCGACAGTATCGGCTTCAGTACCTTCCGCGCTGGCTCGAACGCGCTCGTGAGGCCGTCGGTGATGCTGAGTAGTTGCATGTAATGGCCACCTCGGTTGTCGCGTGCTGCCGTTTCGATGTACGGCATCCCCTTTTTATATCCTTCCGGCTAATTGAGCCAAAAAATCGTCCGGGAAACTTGGTGATGACAAAACCGAACGCGTGTTCCCCGTGGGTTTGTAATCTCGTTCGGCAACGAAACCGAACTTCCAAAAGTCAGACTGCCTCGCCCTGATTCACTCGTGGCCGGAGACGCGAAGCGGTTCGTACGGTTCTTCGAGATACGCCATGTCGCCGGACGAGAACGTCACGTCGAGCGCTTCGACGGCCGCTTCCAGGTGTTCGACGCTCGTCGTTCCGACGATGGGGGCGTCCACCACGTCCTTGTGGAACAGCCACGACAGTGCGATTTGTGCCATCGTGACGCCCTTCTCGGCGGCGAGTTCCTGCACTCGCTCGTTTATTTCCTCGCCGCCGCCCTCCGGATAGGGGTGTTCGCGCGCGTAGTCGTCGGTCTTCCCACGCGTCGTGTCCCCGAACTCCTCGTGCGGTCGCGTGAGGTACCCGCGAGCCAGCGGACTCCACGGGATGACGCCCATTCCTTCCTTCTCGCAGAGCGGGAGCATCTCGCGTTCCTCCTCCCGATACGCGAGGTTGTAGTGGTTCTGCATCGTCACGAAGCGGTCGAGACCGATTCGCTCGCTGGTGTACAGCGCCTCGGCGAGTTGGTGTGCCCACATCGAACTCGCGCCGAGATAGCGCACCTTCTCGCGCCGAACCGCGTCGTCGAGCGCTCGCATGGTGGTTTCGATGGGCGTGTCGGGGTCCCAGCGATGAATCTGGTACAGGTCGATGGTGTCCATCCCCAGTCGGTCCCGGGAGTTGTCGAGTTCCTGCTCGATGGCTTTTCGCGACAGCCCTCCGGAGTTAGGGTCGTCCTCGTTCATCTGGAAGTAGCCCTTCGTGGCGACGACCATCTCGTCGCGTCGTCCCTCCAAGGCCTTCCCGAGGATTCGTTCGCTTTCACCCCGTGAGTACATGTTTGCCGTGTCAAAGAAGTTGATACCCAACTCGATTGCCCGCTCGATGATGGGCATACTCTCGTCCTCGTCCAACACCCATTCCCGCCAGTCGCTCGTCCCGAAACTCATACAGCCGAGACAGATACGACTCACTTCCATCCCCGTGTCACCGAGTGTCGTATACTCCATGCAGGGTGGGTCGCGTCGTGCGAGCAAAAAACTACGGGCAACGGTGATTCACTCCCCCAACGCGCCGTTTTTCTCACGGCACGAATCTCCACAGAGCGACGATACTGCCGTCGATTTCGATAATACTAATTATTAGGAAACGAATACGATAGTTGACAGAGGCGTTGAGACAGTGACGAACGACATTCGTGTATTATTCGTTGATCCACTCTCCGACGCGGGTGTTTCGCCGGATCACCTCTCCGACGCCGTCACCGATCTTACTGTCGTTCCAGCGGACACCGTAGACGACGTGCTCGGTACGCTTTCGGAAACGCGCATCGACTGTGTTCTGAGCGGGTATTCGCTTCCGGACACCGATGGTATCGAGTTGGTCAACGTCGTTCGGCAAACGCGTCCGGACCTTCCGTTCATCCTCTGTACCGAATCCGGAAGCGAACACGTCGCCAGCAGGGCTATCTCCGCCGGTGTGAGCGACTATTTTCGGACACGGGAGACCGACGCCGATACGTTGGCGAAGCGAATCGAGCAGACGATACGGCCGTCGAGTTCGAACGAACCCGATAGACGGTTCGACCACTACCAGTCCATCGTCCAAGCGATGGGCGATGGGGTATACACGCTCGATACCAACGGTCGGATGACCGCCGTCAACGATACGCGTGGAAATTTCTGGATACGACCGGGAGGAACTCATCGGCGAGCACATTTCCGTTCTACTGGACGACGAGGCTGTCGAGCGGGGAAATCGAGTCATCAGGGCGCTGCTTGCGGACGATGAGGATGTCGGGCAGTTGCAGGCACAACTTCACACCGTCGAGGGGGAAACGGTGCCGTGCGAGGCTCGAATCGGCTTACTGACACACGGCGACGTCTTTCGCGGGACGGTCGGCGTGTTTCGAAGCATCGCGGAGCACGAACACGTCAAACGGGCGCTCCGCGAGGGAAAACAGCGGATAGAGGAACTGCACGAAGTCGCCTCCCAGATGGAGGCCTGCCAGACCGCGGACGAACTCTGTGAGCTAACCGTCGATGCCGCGGAAAGCATCTTGCAGTTCGACATCTGCGGAATCGACCTCGTTGACGGCGACTACTTCGTTCCGGCGGCGATTTCGACCGGAATGACGGACGACGGGTACGCTAGGCTCCGTACCGACCAAGGGGTGGCGGGCAAAACGTACCAAAACCACGAGACGTACGTCATCGACGACGTTCGGGACGAATCGGATGCGGTCCCGGCGCAGGCCGAATATCGGTCGCTTCTCAGCGTTCCGGTCGGCGACGTCGGCATCTTTCAGGCTGGATCCCGCGACTGCTCCGCGTTCGACTGTGAGGACGCGGAACTGGCCGAACTGCTGGTTTCACACACCGCGGAAACGCTTCGTCGAATTCGGTCACAGACCGCCCTCCGCGAGAGCGAGGAGAAGTATCGGACGCTCGTCGAACAGAGCCACGACGCGATTTACATCTATCGCGATGACGCGTTCGAATTCCTCAACAAGCGTGTGTGTGAACTCACCGGCTACAGCCGTGACGAACTCCTCGACATGAAGATTTGGGATCTGATCCATCCCGACGACCGGGCGGAAGTCGAGCATATCGCCAGCGGTCGTAGTCAAGAGGAGCGTTCGCCCCACTACGAGGCCCGTGTCGTGACCAAAGACGGCGACGTTCGGCATATCGAGTTCAGCGTGCGCGTCATCGCCTACGAAGGCGAGTTGGCGAACCTCGGGTCCGCCCGTGACGTGACGGAGCGAAAGAAACGAAAGCAGGAACTCAAGCGACAAAACGAGCGCTTGGAGGAGTTCGCGAGCGTCATCTCACACGACCTGCGGAACCCGCTGAACGTCGCCCAGGGGAACCTCGACCTCGCCAGGGAGCGGGGTGACGAACGACATTTCGAGAAGTCGGAAAACGCCCTCCAGCGAATGGAGAGCCTCATTGCAGATCTGTTGACATTGGCACGACAGGGACAGGTAGTCAGCGACACGGAGTCGGTCGAACTCACTTCCGTCGTCCGGCAGGCGTGGGCGAACGTCGAAACACGGGACTGCACGCTCGTCGTGAACACCCTCGATACGGTCGATGCCGACCGAGGGCGACTGCAGGAACTCTTCGAAAACCTGTTTCGAGGTCGTCGTCGAGCACGCCGGAGAGGAGACGACGGTTCGTGTCGGGTCCCTCCCGGACGGTTTTTTCGTCGAGGACGACGGTCCCGGGATCACTCCGGAGGAACGCGAGGCCGTCTTCGAGCACGGCCACACGACGGCCGAAGGTGGCTCCGGACTCGGCCTCTCCATCGTCAAGGGAATCGCAAACGCACACGGCTGGTCCATTCGAATCCACGAGGGAACGGACGGCGGGGCGTGCTTTCGGATTCGACGGGCGTAGCTACACCCACCGAAATCCGTCGACGGTCGGCGCTGGCAGCGGACTCGATTGTAATCCCTCGCTCGGTTTCGGATCGTTGTATCCCCGCGGAGCCACGTCGTTCGGCCCGTTCGGATAGAACAGCGACGCCACCAACTGAATCTGGCCGCGACCGACGCCGAGTTCGAACTGTCCGCCGCCGTACAGTTCGATCCCGTGGTCGTCACAGTACTCCAGCGTGTCGAACAGCGATTCGACGCTGCCGAACCGCGACGGTTTGATGTTCAGCCACTGCGGTTCGAACGGCCGCGATTCGATGCTCTCGACCCCCGTTATCGGCGCGTCCCACGATAGCCGCTCGCTCACCGAATCGAGTATGTCGGCCGTCTCGTCGGTGTACGCGGCGTCTTCGATGACGACGTCCGGGAGTCCCTCCGCGACGCGCGATAGAGGTCGGAATCCGGTGATTGGTTCACCTCCGCCTCGCCGTACTCGGCTTTCATGTCCACGATTCGGACCCGATCAGTGGAAGCAAGTTCGGCGACGAAATCGTCGTCCCATTCCGCTGTGGCGTCGAGTTTGAACCCCAACTCGGGGTCGATGTCGAGCCACTGTCGCACGCGTTCGGCACTCGGCGGGTCGCCCAACCGCATGCTCGCGACGAACCGCACGCGCTCGGGCGTGCGGTCGAGCAGGCTCGCGAGGTCGGTGTCCGCCTGTCGGAGCGCGAGGTCGAGCGCCGCGCTCTCGAAGCCCCACCGACGGTAGTGCCGGAAATCCGCACGGGAAGGCCCGACGGGGAAGAGGTCGATGTCCGCGAGCGCCTCCGAGAATTCGTCGAACGTGTACGACCCCGTCAGGTCGAACTCGGCGTCGGCCAGTCCGTGCTGGTCTCATCGGCGTCGTACGTCACGTCCTCGCCGCGCCCCGTTTCGCCGCCGCCACGCAGGACGATTTCGGTCGTGTTCGGCGTGAAGTCGCTCGCGCTCGCGCTCGTGGGGTTCGAACGAACAGGCATCGATTTCCAGCGGAAGGTCGGCAACCTCGTCGTAGAGTGTCATCCAGTTTTCGTTCGACGCCCGGGGAGTCAATACTTCGCATCGATTCGGTGACGCTCGGTCGTCGCTCGGTCGTCGCCCGTCCGCCGCTGACCGCAATCTCCAGCACCTCTGACAGAACTTGTGTAGCGGCGAGGCTTATGCCGCTCCGAAGCCTATGGACCTGAGACGTGTTCAGAGAAGACGGCCACTTCGCCCGCTGGTCCTCCACCCGACGCACTCCCGTCGAAACGAGACGGTCGGAATCGATTGGGGAGCGAACGTAGCGATGGTCCTCGCCGAGATTCACATCAGCCATCCCGACCTCACGCTAGTGCCAACGATACGTGAGCGGTCTGACGTACTGATTCGCCGGGAGTTCCAACCCGTTCGGAGCGGGTCCAAGCTACTGCTGTTTTTCTCCGTCGAGGGGGACGATTTGGACGGGTTCGAGGAGGCGCTCGACGCGGACCCGACCGTCGCGGGTTTCCGTCTCATCGCGGATTACGGAACACAGCGTATCTTCCGGGTTCGGGTCTCGGACGCCGCGAAATCCGTCACGCCGATGCTCGCGGAGTTGGGTATTCAGATTCTCAACGTCCAAAGTGACACCGAGGGATGGGAACTGCAACTCCAACTGCCGGACAACGACGCGCTGGTCGCATTCCGTGCGTACTGCCGGGACGAGGGCGTTTCGTTCCACGTCGGAACGCTCTACGTCGAAACCGACGGCGGCGGGCAGACGAACTTCGGCTTGACCGACCGACAGCACGACGCCCTGAAGATGGCGTACGAGCGGGGATATTTCGATGATCCGCGCGGGGCAACCCTACAGGAACTCGCCGCGAGCGCCGGAATCTCCTCGACGGCGTTGGGTCGACGGTTGCGCCGCGGGATGAAACGACTCGTCGAGAAACTGCTCGGCCTGTGACGGTCGTGGACGTTGCATAACTCCCACCCCCTCTTAAAGACGCAGATAGTGAACGGCACGACTGACGCCTGCTGGACGACTCTAGTCTAGCGTGAAACGAATTGCCCCCGGACACACCGACGACCCCCCCGAAAATATTGACACTATGACTGATATGGACGGTTCATCGCCCGATAAACTCGTGTTCGATTGTGCGGAGTACGCCACGGTCAGCGAAGCGGTCGTGGATGCGGTCGCTTCCGTGACCGCCATCGATCCGTTCGAAATGGATCCGCTGTACTCCCTGATCGATTTGGACGCGCTGGAGCGAATCGTCGGCCCGAAACTCAACGGCCAGCGTCGAAACGGAAACGTCACGGTCGAATTTCGGGTGGACAGCCACGACGTCGTGGTGCGTAGCGACGGTCTCATCTACGTGTTCGAACGGACGGAGACCCACCCCGAACGATTGGACGAACGATGACCGACGACCCAAACATCAGCATAACCACCACCGACCGATTCACCGCCCTTTTGGAGGCGACGCTGTCAGCGGCGTACCGGAACGACATCGACGTCGAAGGTGGCTGGTTGATAGAATCCCCTTCGTCCGACGTCCCGAACTGGGACATCGAAATCTGGCGGACGGAGAACCCCGACAGTTCGGACTAGGCGCGGATTACCATCGTTCGGCCGCCCCACGAGAACGACGTCACGGAAAGCGCGTGTATCCCAACGCCCCTAGCGCTCGAAGTGGGTACGGACGAGTTCTCCCCGACGTGACACGATAGTTGAACAGTTGTTCATCTGTTCAACTATCTCGTTCCGGATGAGCCTTCGTGAGTGAAGTGGGTTCGGCCGGGCTTTCGTGAACGAAGTGGGTTCGATTGCGTCGAATCTGGGCGGCCGTTGTCGGTATCTTTCCCATCAACAGGGCCGTAAAACTACTCCGTCGGAAACGATCCGTAGAACGAAAGGTCGCAAAACGTGCATAATAGTTAATGCCCGTTACGTCGAGTATATCATGGTTTATGGTAGCAATAGACATCGAAACGGAGGGAGGGCAAAAGGAAGCGCTACGCCGAATGCTGACGATACGGGCATTCGACACGAAAGCGGGCGAGTTGTTCGGTGACGGGGAACTCCCGGGATTCGTTCACTTGTACATCGGCGAGGAGGCGGTTGCCGTCGGTGCGTGTTCCGCACTGGAGGAGGACGACTACATCACGAGTACACACCGCGGACACGGCCACTGCATCGCCAAAGGGCTGAATTTGGAGGAGATGATGGCCGAACTGTACGGCAAGGCGAACGGATACTGCAACGGCAAAGGCGGGTCGATGCACATCGCGGACGTGGACGCCGGTATGCTGGGTGCGAACGGTATCGTGGGCGCTGGACCACCGCTCGCCACCGGTGCCGCACTCACCTCGCAGATCAAGGACGAGGACACGGTGGCGCTGGCGTTCTTCGGTGACGGTGCGGTCGCGCAGGGACAGATTCACGAGGCCATCAACCTCGCGGCGACGTGGAACCTCCCGGCGGTCTTCCTCGTCGAGAACAACCAGTTCGGCGAGGGGACGCCGGTCGAAAAACAGCACAACCTCCAGAACCTGAGCGAAACCGCGGAGGCGTACAACATCCCCGGATTCACCGTCGATGGAATGGACGTGACCGCCGTCTACGAAGCCGTGAAGGAGGCCAGAAAGCGCGCGATGGACCGCGATGGACCGACGTTCATCGAAGCGGACACCTACCGCTATCGCGGCCATTTCGAAGGCGACCAGCAACCCTACCGCACCGACGACGACATCGCGCTCTGGCAGGAAAACGACGCCATCGAATCGTTCAGGCAGCGACTCATCGACGCCGGAACGATCACCGAAGCGGAGTTCGACGAGATGGAATCCGACATCAGCGACCGAGTCGAGGAGGCAGCGAAGGAAGCGAAAGAAGCGGCGTATCCCGACCCAACCGAGGCGTACGACGACATGTTCAACGCGACCGTACCCGAGATCGATAGCTTTGCAAAACAGATGCGGACGGACGGTGGTGAGGACCGATGAGTACCGAAAGCGCGCCGTCGTCGGAACCGCCGGAGACCGAGGAGATGACGGTCAGGGAGGCGATTCGATTGGCGATGCGGGAGGAGTTGGAGGACGACGACGACGTGTTCCTCATCGGCGAGGACGTCGGCGAGTTCGGCGGCGTCTTCGAGGTCACCAGCGGCCTCGTGGACGAGTTCGGTGAGGACCGCGTTCGGGACACGCCCATCAGCGAGGCCGGATTCATGGGTGCGGCTATCGGTGCCGCGGCGACGGGATCACGGCCCGTCGTGGAAATCATGTTCGCGGACTTCATGGGCGTCTGTTCGGAGCAGATCATCAACCAGATGGCGAAAAACCGCTACATGTTCGGCGGCAAAACCGAGATGCCGGTGACCGTCCGAACGACGGAAGGCGGCGGGATGGGTGCCGCCAGCCAGCACTCGGGAACGCTGCACACGTGGTTCGCCCACTTCCCGGGCGTCATCGCCGTCGCACCCGGAACGCCGCGGGCCGCGAAGGGACTCCTCAAATCCGCCATCCGCTCCGACGACCCGGTGTTCGTCTTCGAGAACAAGGCGATGTACGAGCAGACGGGCGAAGTGCCGCTCGATCGGGACTACACCATCCCGCTCGGGACGGCGAAGGTCGAACGCGAGGGGGACGACGTGACGGTCGTCGCGACCCAACGACTCGTGGGAGAATCGCTCGAACTCGCCGAGGAACTGGCGGGCGAGACCAGCGTCGAGGTCATCGACCTCCGGTCGCTGTATCCCCTCGACACCGACACGCTCGTCGAGAGCGTCGAGAAGACGGGTCGTCTCGTCATCGCCGACGAAAGCCCGCTCTCGTACGGTACCCACGCGGAAGTGGCGACGCGCGTCATGGAGAACGCGTTCTTCAGCCTCGACGCACCCATTCAGCGCGTCGGTGTCGCCGACGTTCACATCCCGTTCAGCCCGGTCCTGGAGGAGGAAGTGCTCCCGGACGCCGACGACGTGAAGGCGGCGATCGACCGCATCGTCTACGTCCTCGATAGTCGGTCTCATCGTCAACCCCGTGGCCGGACGGGACATCCGGCGATTGACGGGTGGGGCGAGCGTCAGTACGCATCTACGCGAAACGGCGCACGGCACACTGCGTCCTCGAAGGACTCCGGATCGCCGACGGTTCCGAGGTCCTCGTCATGCCGGACAACGCCGGACTCGCGGAGAGAATCGTCGCCGATGCACCGGACGACCTTGCGATCGACGTGCTGGACGTGGCCGTCACGGATTCCGGACGGGACACGCGAAACGCCGCCGAACGGTTTTCGACCGCGGCAGACGCCGTGGTCGTCCTCGGCGGCGACCGGTACCAACCGGGACGTTGCAGTCGGCATCGGTGAGGTTCCGATGGTGAGTATCTCGACCGGAACGAACAACGTGGTTCCCACGCCGGTCGATGGCACGATTGCCGGTGCCGCCACGGGGTTCGTTGCGAGCGGCGCGGTTCCGGCGTCCGAGACGACGGTTCGCCACGGCACCGTCGAAGCGGTCGTGGACGACGGAACGGAGGAACGACGACTTCGCGGACTGGCGACGGTCGGCGTCCTCGACCAGCAGTTCGTCGGAACTCGGGCGATTCTCGATCCGGAAGACATCATCGGCGGCGTCACGCGGGCGTCGCCCGCGGAAATCGGTCTCTCGGCGATCGCCGGGGGGTTCGAGACGCATCGTCCGGACGAACCGGGCGGCATCGGATTCCGACTCGGAGATCGAAGCGAATCAGCGAATGAAGACGAACGCGAGGTGCGTGCGGTCACCGTCCCCGGGGTCGTTTCGGACGTTTCCGTCGCGGAGTTCCGTCGGTTGGACGACGGGGAAACGTTCGCGTTCGACGTCTCAAGAGGGCGTCGTCAGCGCCGACGGACGAACGGGAACTCGAAGTCCGGGACGCGTCGGTCCGTCTCAGCCCCGTGAGCGACGGTCCGCGCCTCGTTCGGATCGACGCGGCCATCGAGCGAGCGGCGAGATGCGGGCTACTTTCGCGCCGAGTAAGTCCTCTCCTCATTTTTCGCCCGCCGCGATGACGAGCGGCCACGGGTTTTCGACGTGTTCGACCAACGTTCCGAGGAACCGCGCGGCGTCCGCGCCATCGACGATACGGTGGTCGAACGAGAGCGAAAACGAGATTTGCTTGCGGACGGCGACCCCGTCGTCGTCGGTCGGAACCACCTCGCGCCGTATCGCGTTGACGCCGAGGATGGCGATCTGCGGCGGGTTGATGACGGGGTCGAACCGCTCGACGCCGAGGACGCCGAGGTTCGAGACGGTTATCGTGCCGCCGGTGAGGTCGTCCATCGTGAACTCCCCGGAGAGCGCGCGGTCGGTGACTTTCCGCCGTTCCTCGGCGAGGTCGGCGAGCGACATCGAATCGACGTCGCGGACGACCGGTGCGATGAGTCCGGCGTCGATATCGACGGCGACGCAGATGTCGTGTGTCTCGTGGAGTCGATGGACCTCGTCCTCGAACGTCGCGTTGAACTCGGGATGGGCGTCGAGCGCGGCCGACAGCGCCGTCAGCAGGACGTCGGTCACGGAACACGTCCGGGGAAAGGGCCTCGTCGGCGGCCGACGCCGCGGCGAGCAACTCCTCGGCATCCGCGGTGCGGTGTTCGGTGACGTGCACCGCCGTGCTGGCGCTCTCCCCGAGTCTGTCGGCGATGGTTCGGCGCATCCCCGAAAGCGGTCGGTCCTCCTGCCGGGTTCCGGGGACCGTCTTCGAGTCGTCGCTCGGCTCTTCGCCGCCGTCGAAGCGGCGGCCGATTCCTCGCCTGCCGCCCGCCGAACGTCGGTTTCGGTGAGGCGGCCGGTGTCCGCGGTTTCGATCGATTCGACGTCACGCCCAACTCCCGCGCGAGACGGCGGGCGCTCGGTGTGGCGAACACGCGTTCGGCGGGAACGTCGGGTTCGGTCGCTCCCGACGGACCGACATCGGTCGATTCGGCGGCGGCCGGTTCGGGTTCGCTCGTCGCGGCGACCGCTTCGACGTCCTCCTCCGTCACCGCGCCCTGCGGGCCGGTGCCGTCGGCGTCGTGAAGCGCCGCGCCCAACTCCTCCGCCCGCCGTTTCGCCCGTGGCGTCGCCTTGACGTCCTCGTCCGACTCGGCGGCCTCACCGTCGGCCGCCGCCTCGACGTCCGATTCGTCCACGGCCCCCTGTGGTCCGGTGCCGTCGATAGACGTGAGGTCGACGCCGAGTTCCTCGGCCCGTCGCTTCGCTCGCGGCGTGGCTTTGACGCTTGCCGTCGACGCCGACGAGGATTGGCTCTGAACGCCCGCCCCGTGGCCACCGTCCTCCGCGGCGGCCGTGGTGGCCGTGGTGGCGCTCTCGGACGACGGTTCGTCCTCCACCGTCGTCGATTCTCCCTCGACCTCCGCGACCAGTTCGTCGATGTCCGCGTCCGGCGCGGCGACGACCCCGAGCGGTGCCCCCGGGTCCGTCACGTCACCTTCTTCGACGAAGATCCGTCTCAGAACGCCGTCTTCCCGTGCATCGATCTCTGCCGTCGTCTTCTCCGATTCGATTTCGGCGATGGTCGCGCCCTCTTCGACCGTATCCCCGAGGGAAACCGTCCACGCGTTGAGCGTTCCCGAGTCCATTTCCAGTCCCAACTTGGGCATCTTGACGACATATGCCATGATACGAAAGCACATGGTCTATGATAATAAATGTCTGCTCCCGTCCGCAAACCGGAATCGATTCGGTCGTCGATTTCGTTCCTACTGACGAACTCTCGGCGACCCGACCGATTCCCCTCGTGCGTTGCCGTTTTTCACTGCCGTCGCCGACATGCAGTCCAGACAGCCGAATACTTCGTCGTCGTTGTTCCCGAAGACGCGGGCGAAGTCGGGCGTGACGAACGATCCGCAGTTGCGGCATCGGCGGTCGCTGTGTTCGACCTCCTTCTGTGATTGTCGTGTTGTGGTCATCGTGATCGTATCAGACGTCGTTCATTCGCTGGCGGGATTCGGTTCCACACTGCACGCATTCCGTGACGCGGTACGGTTCGCGCGAGAACTCGGCGTTCGTCTCGCTGTCGCTTTCGGTGATGATGGTCACGAACACGCGATGGGTCGTCTTCGCATCGCAGTGTTCACACTGTTCGACCGTTTCTTGGGTACTCGATTGTGTCGTTGACATCGTATCTTTGGGCGGCAGTCGTTCTCGTCCCCGTACTTGCTTCGGAGGGTGCGTTTCTCTGTTCATTACTAGCGTTCCCCTCCTGGTCGGTCTACTCGTTGCCAATGCAAGGTGTTCTTTCGTCACTTTCCGAATGAACGGAGATTTCGCGTGAGTGGCCTCCGTCTCCGTCCCGTTTTCACCGAGAATCGTTCGTGAATTCCCCGGTCGGTATCGGTGAAATCTGCACCACCGTAACCGTTCTGGCGCGAGTTTATCCGACTCGCAAAGAAACGTGGGAGTATGAAACTACGTGAGCCGACTGCGGGTGACGCGGAGCGGATTCACGAGTTGGCACGGAGCGCGATGACCGCATCGTACTCGCTGAGTCCACAGCAGATAGAGAACGTCACCACCGACCAGTTCGCCGAGGGGAGGGTAACCGATCTGGTCGACGCTTCCGACGACCGCGTGCTCGCGCTCGAAGACGAGGAGTTCGACACGCTCGTGGGACTCACCGAGGGCCACGTCGACGGGAGTTCCGGCGAGATACGATGGTTGTTGGTGGACCCGGAACACCGCGGGAAGGGTGTCGGGACGGAACTGTTCGAGACGATAGTCGAGAAACTGCGCGAGGACGGCGCGGAACGAATCGACGCGAACGTCCTCGACGCCGACAGGGAAGGCGCGCAGTTCTTCGAGGAGCGGGGCTTCGAGCGGACGGACGACCGGCAAGTCGAGTACGGCGGCGAATCGTTGGTCGAACACCGGTACACCCTCGATGCGAGCGAACGGGAGATGTCCGACGACACCGGCGAGGACATCGACCGACGGAAATGACGTTGGAGAATACGGAGAGACACGACGGAACGACGACCGCTACAACGGAGGACGGGGAGACGGTGTATCTGAACCTGGAGGAAACCAAATCGGGAACCGAACACCCGTTCTTCGTCACGTACAGCGACGAGGCGGAGGAGAACAGGTACGGATACTACTGTAGTAACTGTGGGTCGTTGAAAACGACGCGCGACGCCCAAGACCACATCGAGTGTACCGAGTGCGGGAACGTTCACACGCCGAAATCGGCCGAATCGTACGACGATTCGTATCTGTAGTCCTCCCGTTTTCCCCCTCGTCGGTAGCGATAAAACTGACGTGACTGCTCGTCGTAACGGTCGAGACACGAGTACGGGAGAGTGGAGGGAACAGGGTGAGGTTGCATATTCCAGTAGAATCTTTTCACGGCTCGCGGATGAACGCCAAAACATGGCAACCGAGTCCAACGAGAAGACGTATTCGTGTGAGTACTGCGACGACGAGTTCGAGGGGAAGGAGGACCTGCACGAACACATGAGAGAGACACACGACGAGACTCCGGACGAGAAGAGCGAGGAATCGGCGGCGGCCGGTACGGACGCGAGCGGGTCCACCGGTTCGATCACCGAGGAGAACAACGAGTCGCCGTCGGCCGCGGAACCGTCGGAGGCCGCGGGGCCGTCCGGTAACGAGGACGAGGTCGGCCCAGATTCGGACGACTAACCTCGATTCGGTCGATCAACGACGAAAGCGACACGTAACCCGTTATTTTTTGCGCCGGTTCGCTCGTCAGTCGCTCCGGAGCGACGACGTCTCCTCCTCCGAGTAGCCGAACAGACCCGTCTCGAAGTAGGCCAGTTCGAGGATGACGATGACGACGGTGATGGCCGCAACCGTGTAGAAGACGCCGCGCTGGGCGGTGAACAGGTGCCAGAGCATCATCGGGAGGAACAGCACCGCACCGATCAACCCGATTGCGGGCGGAATCGCGGACACGTCCTCGTGGTCGCGTTGGGTCAACGCGAGGTAGCTCATCCCGCCGAAGACGACGATGAAGGTCAGCGACGCGAACGACGTGATCCCCTCCAGACTGCCGACGACGGTGAAGGCGGCGGTCAGCACGCCGAGGATGAGGATGATGCGTTTGGGCAAATCCTCGCCGACGTGGAACTCGTCGGGCGAACTGGCGTCGAGTTTCTTCGGTAGGAGTCCGTTCTCGATGAGTCGGTCGGAGAACTGCGCGCTGGTGAAGAGCGTCGCGTTGATGGCGCTGGCGGTCGAGAACAGCGCCGACAGCGAGATGACGAGTTCGCCCCACCTTCCGCCGAACTTCGAGGCGGCGGTCGCAAGCGCCACCTCCGGGTGCTTGGAAACCATTCCGACGCCGACGATACTGGTGGTGACGATTGCGACGCCGATGTAGATGGCCACGGCGGTCGGAATCGAGAGGTAGATGGCGGTCGGGTTGGTGTCGCTGTGGTTCTCGATGGTTCCTTGCGAGTACATGAGCAACTGCCATCCCTGGAACGCCACGAACGACATCGCCGCCGCCATGATGGGGCTGAAGCTCAGCGAACCGACCCCCGTCTTGATACCGCCGTGGGACGTACCGAACCAGAGACCGACCAGCGCGAAGCCGACGAGGACAGGCGATTTTGACCACGACGAGCGCGATTTCGACCCAGCCGGACTCCTCCACGCCGACGAGGTTGAGACCGACGAAAATCCCGATGATGGCCAGCGACAGCACCGCCCGAAGCGGTAGCCCCGCGACGTGTTCGACACCGGCGATATCGACGGCGTAGCTCCCGAACGCGTAGGCGTACATCGCTATCGAGCCGACGTATCCGAACAACAGCGTCCACCCGGCCATTCCCGCGAGCGTGGAACTATCGGCGAACCACGCCAGATAGGTCGGCGACGCGCCTTCGGGGTCGCTTAGCTGGTTCAACTTGATGTACGAATACCCCGCACACATCGCCACGATTCCCGCCAAGACGAACGAGAACCACGCCAACGGCCCGGCGACTTTCACGACGACGCCGAGGACGGCGTAAATCCCCCCGCCGATCATCCCGCCGAGGGCCATCGACACCGCGCCGGTCAACCCGAGCCCTTCACCTGCTGCTTCTTCGGTCATTTCGAATAGGTTGCCGATGGGAGATGCATCAGTCCTGTAGCCGAATAGTAAACGTGTTTATTACTTCGGCGAGTGCCGCATCAAAGTGGACTCCACCGGATTCGTCGGAGTACTCGCTCACGGTACAGAGCAGCTCCAACTGAGAGGAGAACATTCGTGCTCGATTTCGTCCCGCTTTCGTACGCGATGCTACAACCGCCAGTCGTCCGGTTCGACGTTTTCGAGGGGATGGTTGCAGAGTCTACAACCGCCGTCGTACTGTATTCGATACTGATACTCGGCCATCTATCGTCTTGGATTCGCTGGCTGCTGGCGGTCGTAATGATCTGTCTTTTCATGGCGGTGGTCTCCGGAATAGTGTGGGGTGGATAAAAGTGAGCACTTGACTGGCAAAACGAGGAGTCCCGTTCGACCTTCGCAGTCTCGGTGAAGCGGGTATCCCCGACAATCGACTTGATCACATACGCAACTATATTATGCTCTATTACAATATTGTACGAATTTTAAATATAGAATTTTAAAATAGGATAAATTAAAAACTGAATTTACACTATATCTAAAATAATCTTATGTGCACCATAGCCAATCATCGGATGCAATGAATGGTGAAAAACTACAACACAAATTCAACCGCCGGTCGTTTGTGAAGACCGTCGGACTGGCATTGGCCAGTACCGCCGTCGCTTCGCGCGGCGTCGGTGCGGTAACGCAACCAGGCGACGACACAGGACTGGACAAGGACGAACTGCAGAAACTCTCCGTGCAAGGTATCCAACCGCTCGAAAACGGTGTCAAGTTCGACCTCGGGACGAACGAAGCCTACATCCGCCTCTTCGACGCCGACTTGGCGAAGATATCCATCCTCGAAGCCGGGGAATCGGAGTTCGAATCGCACGGAATCGCCAAAACGGCGGACGAGTGGGACACGCCACAGTTCACGGTACGCGATACTCCGAATCAATACACGCTCGAAACCGACGCTATCACGGTCGAAGTAAAAAAACAGCCTTTCGGAATCAGATTCCTCGACACCGACGGGAACGTCGTCAACGAGGACCACCTCGACTACGGTACCGCAGGGTACGAGAACGGAAAGCCGTACGTCTTCAAGGAGACGACCGACGACGAGGCGTTCTACGGGTTCGGTGAACAGGCGGGGCTGAACCTGAACCAGCGCGGCGAGAGCATCGGCCTCTGGAACACCGACGCGTACTCCTACGGCTTGGACACCAAATATCTCTACACCGCGGTTCCGTTCTTCGTCGGCCTGAAACGGGAGAGGGCGTACGGAATCTTCTTCGACAACACCTACCGCTCGTACTACGAGATGGCCTCCGAATCCGACGACTACTACTACTTCTATGCGAACGGCGGTAAACTCACGTACTACTTCTCGTACGGACCGGAAGTCGGCGACGTTCTGGACCGTTACACTGAACTCACCGGGAAGATGGATGTCCCCGCGAAGTGGACACTCGGACTCCACCAGAGCAAGTGGCAGTACACCCCGGAGCAAATTGTGAACGTCGCCCGAACCTACCGCGAGAAGGAAATCCCGCTCGACACGATGCACTTCGACATCGACTACATGCGTGATTTCCGCGTCTTCACGTGGGACGACGAGTACAAACAGGCTCTTCAGGAACTGAAGTCCATGGCAGGGCTCCACGCCATCGCCATCAACGATCCGGCCGTGAAGCAGGACTCGGAGTACGACGTCTATCAGGAAGGAACGGAAAACGACTACTGGGCCAAGAACCCCGACGGCACCACCTACATCGGGGAGGTGTGGCCCGGCGAAGCCGCATTCCCCGACTTCCTGCAGGCAGACGTGCGAGAGTGGTGGGCCGACAACCACGAAATCCTCTTCGATGCCGGTGTCGACGGTATTTGGAACGACATGAATGAACCGGCCGTGTTCGACGGCCCCTACCATACGATGCCCTTGGACATCGTCTTCGGCGACGGTCCGGACACCAAGCGTCACGAGGAGTACCACAACCTCTACGGTCACGACGAAACGTCGGCGACCTACGATGCGTTCGGGATGCACAAGCCGAACGAGCGGCCGTTCGTCCTGACTCGTGACATGTACGCGGGGACGCAGCGGTACGCCGCGCTGTGGACGGGCGACAACGTCAGCCGCTGGGAACACCTTCAAATGTCCCTCCCGATGAACATGAACATCGGACTGTCCGGCGTTTCCTTCGTCGGTAACGACATCGGTGGGTTCGCACAACGCCCCGATGCGGAACTCTTCGGACGGTGGATAGAAGTCGGGGCGTTCCTCCCGTTCTCTCGGATCCACTACGACAGCAACTCGAAGTCGGATGGCGGCAGTCAGCGCCAGGAACCGTGGGCGTTCGGCGAGGAGGTGGAAGCGATAAGCAAGAAGTACATCGAGATGCGCTATCGGTTGCTCCCGTACCTTTACACGGCGTTCGCGGAAGCCGCCGAGTCGGGCAAACCGATCCAGCAACCGTTGGTGTACCAATTCCAGAACGACAAGCGGACCCGCGATATCGCTGACCAGTTCATGTTTGGCGACACGCTCATGCTCGCACCAGTCGTGGAACCGGATACGACGAGCCGCGAGGTCTACCTACCGAACGGTGCGCGGTGGTCGGAGTTCTGGACGGGGGCGGAGTACGAAGGCGGACAGACGTTGACCGTCGATGCACCGCTCGATCATCTCCCCATCTTCGTGAAACGGGATTCCATCATTCCGATGCGCGAGGTGCAACAGTACACCGACGAGAAACCGCTGAGGACCCTCGAACTGGATACCTACCTCGATCGGGAAGCCACCTACTCGTTCTACGAGGACGACGGGTCTTCCCTCGATTACGAGACGGGAGCGTACAACGTGACGGAGTTCACCGTCTCGACCGGTCCCGCCGGTCGCTTGGTGACGTTCGACCGCGAGGAAACGGTGCAGAATTACGACGACTCACAGCTCTCCTCGTACCTGCTGAAACTCGACCGGTCCGAATCCCCGCGGAAGGTACAGGCCGCATGGAAAAAGTACGACGAGGTTGACGAGGCGGCGGTCAGGGAAACGGCGGAAACGTATACTTACAGCGCGGACGAGGACGCCGTCCTCGTCCACATTCCCGCCGACGAAGGGCACACAGTGCGGCTGTTCTTCAACGGCCACGGTCACGGTGGGCGCGGCCACGGAAAACAGTAAGCGAGAATCCGACCTCCGATTCCCCACTTTTGTCTCTCCGCTCACCCAACGGACGGAACTTTCTCCAACTCGGAAGGACCGTTTCGCAAACGAACGGATATTGGAAGGTGTCTCCTGGGGCCTCTGGAAAGAGTTCCTCAACACTTGCTGTCACGATTAGCACAATTATTTATTGTTGCTGTTTGAAAGGAAAAGTATGTCCGATGCCGCCCTCCAAAAGACGATTCGCCGGTGTACCGCACTCCTCGTTATCGCCCTCTCCTCGATTGCCATCACTCTCAGTCCGTCCACATCGAACTCCGGCGACGGACTGTTCGTTCTAATCGCGTACGTGCTGTTTGTGGGTTCTATTCTGTATCTCGGCTGGAGCATCCAGTTGGAACTGTTCGGCGGTCCCGTTGAGGCGTCGGATGCGGCCGTCGAAAACGAGGATGTGAGTGAAGAAGTCGAGTGAGTGTTCGGTTCTCAGTTGATCTCGTTGTGCATCGCCTCGATGACCTCGTCGAGGTCCGGTTCGCCGCCGCCCGGTTGTCGGCCGTAGGAGAACTCGCCGTTCCCGTCCACCGACTCGCCCTGCGTCCAGCGTTCGTCGGGGTCCGGGCGCTCGTCCTTGGTCGTGGACATGAACTCGTAGTTGAATTCCTGGTTCTCCTTTTCCTGCGGGAAGCTGTTCGGCACTGGCACGTGGTCCTCCATCGTTTCGAGGGCGGCGTGCCACTGGTTCTGGTGCATCGTATCCCGGGCGATGAGGTACGACAGCATGTCCTTCATGCCGGGGTCGTCGGTCATCTCCCAGAGCCGTGCGGCGAGGGTTCGACCGGTCGATTCGGCCATGACGTTCGCGTACATGTCCGCCGCGAGGTTGCCGCTGGCGACGATGTAGTTCCCGGTGAACGGCACGCCGTTGGAATCGACGGGCATCGCGTGCAACCCCGCCGAGAGCGCCTGCCGTGGCTGTCCGCTGTTCATCATCTCGGCGATGACCGCGTCCTCGCGCGCCGCCTCGCGCTGGGCGTCGGACGCTCCCTCCAAATTCTTCGCCACCGCCGTCGCGAGCATCTCGATGTGACCGAGTTCCTCCGTCGCGGTTTCCATCAGCAGTCGTCTGTACTCGCCCTTGTCGGCGGGCACCGCGAACGCCTGAAACATGTACTGGAGCGCGACCCGCATCTCACCTTCCGCTCCCCCGATGGCCTGCTGGAGCATCTTGGCGAACCGCGGATCCGGCTCTTCGACCGTCACCTCGTACTGGAGTTCGTTGTCGTGGTAGAACATCGTTTTCTCGTGATGAGCGACAAGGGAGACGTGATTAGGCACACTGCCTGCGAGCGCACGGCAGTTAAACGACCCCGCGTTCCATCGTCCGCTCTTCTTGAATTCGTCCGTTTCGACCGGTCGATGCTCGCCGAACGTTTCCCGGCCACAACAGTTTGCAAGGAGGAGCCTCCTATCCCCAAGGAACATGGTCGATATCAATCTCGATGCCGTGCCGAGTCGTGGCCGAACTGGCTGGTGGATTTTCATCCTTCTCCTCGTCCTCGTCGCGGCGTACGTCGCGTACTCGTTCATCGGGATGGTGGTTCTGGGCGTCTTCGGCTACTACGCCACCCGGCCCATCTATCGCCAACTCAGTGGTATCACTGAATCCGACGGGGTGAGTGCAGGGCTGACGCTTCTCGTCGTGTTTCTCCCCATCGTCGTGCTCACGTTCTACGCCGGATTTCAACTCGTCAGTCGGGTCGGATCGGTGTTCGGAAACACCACCGATTCGGCGCTCGTGACCCACTATCTGGGAGCGCTTCCGAAGGGCCAACAGCGGACGGTTCTGGAGGCCATCCATCACCCACAACAACTCCTCTCGAATCCGCAGACGACGGTCATGACCGTGCTCGACGCGGGACTGAAGGTCACCTCCGCCGTCGTCGGTGCGGGGACGCTCATCGCGCTCGCGGTGACGCTGTCGTACTTCCTGTTGAACCACGACGACCAACTCGCCGACGGTCTCGTCCAACTGTTCGACGGGAAGGACACGGCGGCCTACGGCTACGCCGTGGCTGTCGACGAGGACTTGGAGTCCGTCTTCTTCGGGAACCTGCTCTTCGTCATCGGCATGTCCGTCATCGCGTGGGTCGCGTATTCGGGGACGAACCTCCTCGCGCCGTCGGGGCTTCACATCCCGATGGTGTTCGTGCTCGCGTTCCTCACCGGCATCGCCAGCCTGATTCCCATCGTCGTCGGCAAACTCGTCTATATCCCCGTCATCGGCTATCTGGCCTTTCAGGCGGTCGATTCGGGCGGAAACCATCTGGCGTTCGTCGGCGGGGTGCTCGTCGTATACTTCCTCCTCCTCGACACGCTCCCCCAGACGTTCCTCCAACCGTACATCACGGGTCGTCAACTCGACATGGTGATGATGATGTTCGCGTACCTGCTCGGCCCGATTCTCTTCGGCTGGTACGGTTTCTTCCTGCTCCCGATACTGTTCATCCTCATGCTCGAAGCGGTTCGCATCGTCCTTCCGGAACTCCTCCACGGGGAATCGCTCACGCCGACCGTCTCGATGGGCGAGTCGGTCGGGACGAACCCGTCCTCCGCTCGAAACTCCCCGCCCAATACCGACGGAACGCCGGGCGACGGCTCGGATGCGGACGCCGAGTGAACGTTCGTCCGACCCGACGCTGACGAGGGACGACTTAAAGACCATTAGTAACCGGCCGGAAGATACAGCAGACGGAAGCGAATCTAGTAGCCAATGCGAGAGTTGCACGTTCATGCGTCGGCAGGCGAGCGGGAGGAAGTCGCCTCCATCCTCGACGAGTACGACATCGATTATACGGTCGTGAGCGACGAGGGGGAGGGTGCGCTCTTTTTCTTCCCGCTTCCGACGGCGATGGTAGGTCCGATTCTCGACGAGTTCCGTGACGCGGATATCGAGGAGGACGCCTACACCGTCTCGACGAAGGCCGAACTGGCCGAGACGCCGAACTTTACCGAACTTCGTCAACGCTTCTCCGACTCGATCCACAAACTCTCGAAATCCGAACTGCACGCGAAGATCCGGGAGATGCAGTGGCCGTACCAACTCTACTATCTCGGTACCCTCCTGAGCGTCATCGCGGAGCCGCCGCCGGGTTGTTGCTCGATCAACCGGCGCTCATCATGGCGCGATGATCATCGCGCCGCAGGTGAGTTCGGCCCTCGCCGCCCCGACCGGCGTCCTTCTGGGTGACTGGGAACTGTTCGTCGGTAGCGTCAAAGAGCAAGGGCTGGGCCTCGGGATGGCCATCATCGCCGCCGCGGCCTTCGGGTGGTTCGTTCGTTGGACGGGTTTCGTCCCGCCGGGGGTGTCCGTCGTGCACATCGAACTCATCGGCGTTCGACTCGCGCCGAGTGCCCTCTCGACTATCGGCGCGATCATCGCCGGAGTTGTCGGTGCGTTCGGATACACGACCGAGCAGTCCACGACCATCATCGGCGTCATGATCGCGGCCGCGATCATCCCGGCCGCGGCGGTGGTCGGCCTCGCAATCGCATGGATGGAACCACTGCTGGGTATCGGCGCGGTCCTGCTCTTGCTGGTCAACATCCTCGCCATCAACATCGGCGCGCTGTTCACGCTGATCGGGATGGGCTATCAGCCGAGATGGCGAGATTCGGACGGTTCGTTCCGGGAATCGATCCCGTCCGGCCAGCGAACGGCGGTCTACGCGACGCTTCTCGTCCTCCTCGTAGCGACTGTCGGCACTGGAGCGCTGACCGCGTCGAACATCTCGTTCAGCCGAACGACGAACGAACAGGTGGAGACGACGTGAACCAACCGGCGTACTCGAACCTCTCGATGTCCGGCGTCCAGACGGGGTACCGGCGGCATGGGGTGGGAATCGAAACCGGCGAACGGTGACGGTGCACGTCAGTAGGAGTTCGAACACCGGGTACAGTGACCTTCC